>JBEVCF010000134.1:0-19431 GCA_040514355.1 Glaciecola sp. | reverse complement strand
ACAGTAGGTGCGGGTGTTGTTGCTAAGATTATCGCTTAATCTACAACAAGACATACCATAAACGTAAAAACCCCGCTATTTAGCGGGGTTTTTTTGTGCGTTGGTGATTTGTGGGGTGATATTGGCGTGGGTCTAAAGTGGCATTCACAGTACGCGTTATGAAAGGCTAAGATGGTTATTTTCAACGCTGAGGAAGAACATGTCAAAATCAGACGGCATAGCCAAACGTCAACAGGTCATGGGTGAGGACTTTGTTGCTAAGGCTATGCATAATACCAATGCCTTTAATCAAGACTTACAAGATTGGATCAATGAACACGCTTGGGGCAGCACTTGGCAGAGAGGTGGGTTAGATGATAAAACCCGTTCTTTGGTGACTATTGCCATGTTGATTGCGCTGAAAACGCCGACAGAGTTAAAAGGGCATATTCGTGGAGCAATGAACAACGGTGCCAGTGTAAATGAGATCAAGGAAGTGTTACTGCATTCTATCTTGTATTGTGGTGCGCCAGCGACACAAGAGGCATTTCGAACTGCTTTAGCTGTATTTGCCGAAATGGGTATCGACATCGAGAAAATCTCTGACAAAAATTAAACACTTCGCTTTTTGCGTACGTATATATCTTGGTCAAAACATTGAGGTTATATACATGCGTAAATTGATTTTACTTGTGGCCACAGTCATGGCGTGGACCACACAAGCCCAAACAGTAGATGTGACGTTCTCCAATGAACCCGGTCGCGTTGTTGATCAAAAAGTCTTCTTTGTCACAGAAGCACAAACCAAAAATTTTCCCGAGGTCTTAGAATCCTACAATAAAGCGAGTGACGGATACATCAAAGACGTCATGATGTATAAGGAGTTCACAGGAAAAAAAGGCCAAACATTAAGTCTAGATTTAGTCGCTGGAACCGAACAAATTTTGTTAATGGGTGTCACCCAAGATAAGCCCTTATCACGGGTCGATTTGCAAAATTTAGGCGGCAAAATTGCAAAAGAATTAGATGCTACAGGTCAAAACGTGAATGCGACCATATTGGTACAAGGCCTAAATACCCGTGAAAGATCGGCGGCTGCTCATATTGCTTATGGTTATCATCTGCGTGCTTATCATTTTGATAAGTATAAATCTGAGCAAAAAAAGCTGATCTCTCGGCTGACGTTGGTGACTGATAACGTCGAAGCAAACCAAACTATATACAATAATGACTTGGCTCACCTTGCGACAGGTGTGCATATGGCGCGGGATTTTGCATGGGAGCCGGGTAAGTCGGTTTATCCTGCGGAGTTTGTTAAACGCGTGCGCGAGCGTTTTGCTGGTATTAAAAACATATCTATTGATGTACTCGATGTCAAACGCATGGAGCGTCTGGACATGGGCGCGATTCTTGGAGTGGGTCAAGGCTCTGTGCATGAACCAAAATTGCTTGTTATTGAATACAAAGGGGGCAATACCGGCTCTGCGCCAATCGTCCTAGCGGGCAAAGGCATCACTTTTGATACAGGGGGGACGAGTATCAAGCCCAACAATGGGATGTGGGCGATGAAGTCTGATTTGTCTGGTGCTGCGGCGGTAGCGGGTACACTGTATGCCCTAGCACAGCGCGGGGAGCGTGCAAATGTGGTTGGTGTCATGCCTCTTGCTGAAAATATGCCAGATGGCACTGCCATCCGTCCTGGTGACGTACTTGAAACGATGAAAGGGACCAGTATTGAGATCATCAGCACCGATGCCGAAGGGCGTTTGATTTTGGCGGATGCAGTGTATTATGCACAGCAAACCTACAAGCCCAAAATGTTGCTCAACATTGCGACGCTAACCGGTTCAGCAGCGCGTGCGTTGAGTGATGAATATGCAGCTTTGATTACTCGCAATTTTGATTATTCTACCGAGATCATGAAAATAGGAGAGACCTCGGGAGAGCATGTTTGGCCATTGCCTTTGCATCCCAATCATTTTGACCAACTTAAATCTGATATTGCGGATATCAAAAATTCAGGCGTGGGCAACCCTGGTGCGAGTATTGGTGCAGCCGTGATTGGTACGTTTGTCGATGAGGCGCTACCATGGGTGCATCTAGATATTGCGGGTGTGGATTGGTTAGATGCGGCAACGGATACGGCACCTAAAGGCGCACACGGTTGGGGTGTGCGGTTTATGGACCAGCTCGTACGTGATTACAAATAACGTATTACAACTGAATGAATACATCATCTAGAATTTTTGGCGCTTCTGGACTGGGTCCTTTAAAGCGCCATTTTTCTTCTTGTATGCCGATAGGCCGATAATCCCCTTCACCAGACATATCCCACGTTGTAATGTAGATTGTTTTGTCTTGCCAATCTTCTATGCCAAATAAATTACCATCATAGCGGATGGTAATGCTGTTGTTGGTTTTATCAGTGGTGACAGTAGGTGCATAACTAAAGCGTTTGCCTTTGCGTTTTACATTCTCAGTATTAGGCGTAAACATACTATTGCCCCAGCCATAGAGTTGGTGTCCGATGGTCCATGTTTTACCTTGTGGGAACGTACCGTTTATCATGGGCAAAAAGCGACTCCCTGTTTTTTGTTTGGCATCACCCATAAAAATCGTAAAGGCGACATTGTCAAATCCATTAGCCGGTAACCAAGCGTCAGTGAGTGTTTGCATCGTTAAGGTTAATTCTAGAATACTACCGGCTGCAGCAACGTCAACGTGATGGATATCCATTTGACCATGACTGTTCTTCTGTAGCGGTGCGCGGTAATCTTTGCTGATCCCAACATCATCGTCCTTGGGATCAGCCACTCCGAGCTGAATCGAGGGTGTTTCTACTTGAGTAGTAAAAACAAAATGGTTATTTTTTATAGCTGAATCCGCCTGATAAAACTGCCACGTTTGTGTGTTGTTACCCAAGTCTTTGACCTGAATTGGTAAGGTAAACTGCTGCTGTGCATCGAGATCAACCGGAGTAGCTTGATCTAAGCGCCCGTTTTTGATTAACCATAAGGGCTTATTAGAACATACATCCAAGCATAGTAAGCGCCCACTTATGCTAGTTGCCTCAGTGAACACTTCACCCGCAAGCGCTGATTTTGTGACAATCTCTTGCTGTGTAAATGTAGGGCGGGATGGGTGTTGTGTGTGCGTTTGTGCTTTTAATACAAACATTGATTTACTTGGTAGGGTAAGTGTTAACTTACCATTTTGGTCAGTGTTTAATTTGTCTCCCTCTTTAAGCAACGTCATAACGGCAGAGGATTGCTCAGTGTGATCATAAGTCGCGAGTAACGTGGAAAAAGTGGTAGGTGTGTCACTGACAACCAGATCCTGAGCTAATATCGGGTGCTCAGCGGTATTGAATAATACGATAATATTCTGTGCCGTTTGTGTTTGTGTTGCGGCTAAAGCACGTCGATACGCCAACAAGCCTGGTGCATGCTCATTGGCTGCCAGTTGCTCCATGTTGCCAATGGTCAATGCATCGTGACTAAGCCGTAAAGCGCTCAAGGTTTTGATGAATTGGAACATCTCGCTTTCACGACTAAATTGCTTGGACGTGTCGCCTGCGATACGTGCGACAAACGCATCGCGTTGAGGATGCTGAGCCAACTCGTGATTTTCAAACAAAGGCGCTCGTGCGGTTTGGTAGGCGTGTTCTGATCCTTGGTAAATCATTGGGATCCCTGGAATAGTAAACATCAGCGTCAAGGCTTGTTTAAATGCAGGGATATCTGCTGAGGCTAAAAAACGCTTAGTATCGTGATTGTCTACGAAGTTGGGAGTGGTATAAGGGTCTGGATAATCCGTCATAAAGCGTTCTAGGCGATACGCGAGTTGTGCAGTCGGTTTGCCCTCGGCAAAGACCGCTGAAATATCAAAATAAAGCGGAAACCCGATCACGGAATTTAGCAGGGGGCGCTGGTCGTCACCCAAAAAATAAGTCACCTTTTGTTCGCCGTCATTTTGGAATGGGCGTGAACCATCAAAGACTTCGCCAAACGTTAAAAAATGGTCCTTACCTAGTGTTTTGGCATGCGCATAAATCCCATCTTTGTCATGCAAAAAAGCAGACCAAAACTCGGGTTCAGCGTATTTTACGGTATCAATTCGAAACGCATCGACACCTGCTAGGGTCATCCAATCTTTGTAAGTTTGTTTAAAAGTCGCTATGACATGAGGGTTTAATGTGTTGATATCTGCAAGGTTAGCTAGCTGATACGTATATTGCTGTGTGGTATCAGCATAATCAGATATTGGGGGAGTCCAGTTATAGATATCAGCCTCAACATGGCTTGGATCTAAGCGGTTGATCATATCAAACGGCGCTTGCGTCGGGGCCGACTGAAACCCTTTTTCAAATAGCCGAAAATTGGCTGCGGTATTATCAGAGTCATATTTGCCGTCATAACCAAACAACGGCGCGGTATGATTCACGACAATGTCTTGGATAAGATACATATCCCGTGCGTGTAAGGCGCGAGATAGGGATTGATAATCAGCCAGTGTCCCGAAATGCGGGTCGACTTTGGTAAAATCCAGAGCCCAATAACCGTGGTAACCATAATAGTCTGAGGCTGAAGAATACCACATATTATAGACATGCGGCGTCATCCATACCGCAGTAGCGCCCAAGTCTTCGATATAATTCAGTTGCGCTTTTACCCCTGCAATGTCACCACCATGAAATTTTTTTAGCACAGTTGGGTCATATTCATCCGCACCTTGGTCGTTATTGCTTGGGTCCCCGTCATTGAAACGGTCAATCATGAGGAAATACACGATTTGTTTGCGCCAATCTGGTGAGGCCACGTGTAAAGGACCTGTTGTGTGCTGCCTTGAGTTCTGTTTTTTGTCAGCGTTCACACTTTTGGAGAGTGTAGCATTAGCATGTCCTGATATCGTAACGGTCCAAATTATTGACAATATTACCAAGCGTATAAGTGCGCTCATGGGGAACACTTTCCTATGTATTACATTTTCGTAGAAACGATTTATAACATTAACAGAGATAAACATCCATTTGTCTTGTAAACAAGTCGTTAACTGCGTAGACTTGCCTGAAAGCGCTTTCATAAAGCCTATAATCAACTGGAAAGACACATGCGAATTACTTTTTTGGCCATATTGGCAACCATTTTATCATTTCACACTTCAGCAGGCTGGGAGGTGTCTTGGATTGATACGTTTGAAGGTAATCGCGTTGATTGGCAAAAATGGACCGCGCAAACGAACGCAAACTACAACAACGAAGTCCAATGCTACACTGACGACGATACCTCATCACGTCGTAACTATGAGGTGTCCAATGGGACGCTCAAAATCATATCGAGAAAGGAAAGAATCAACTGCCCAGGGCAAGACGGTCGTGTGAGAGATTGGACCTCGGGTCGCTTAAACTCTAAAGACAAAGGCGAGTTTTTATATGGTCGGATTGAAACGAGATTGCGCTTTAATGAGTTGCGTCATGGTACTTGGCCTGCTTTTTGGGCCCTAGAAAATCGTATTCAAGAACAGCCCATAGCCGGTGATGATGACAATGTAGGCTGGCCTAATCGCGGAGCCGGCGAGATTGATATTTGGGAATGGCATGGCAACAGCGGCAATAGTTATATCACCGCTTTTCACAATACCACACGCTACAGTGGTAGCAGTGCTTGTGGCGAAGTCGCGTATTACAATTATCCAGGTGGTGCGCAAGATGTGCTAGATTTTCATGTGTACGCTATGGAATGGACGCCGGATGAGATCGTTTTTTTCATCAATGATACCCAAGTGGTCCGCTATGATATGAGCGCGTGTGGGTTTTATGAAGAACCCATGTTTCTATTGTTAAACGTGGCCATGGGGGGCACGTTAGGCGGGGCTATCGATCCCAGCTTGACGACAGCGACACTGGAAGTAGATTATGTCGCGCATTGTCAGGCAACCAATAGCAATAACCAAACCCGTTGTAATGAAAGTACCCCGCGGATGGCGGATACTGATAATGATGGTGTCGCTGATAGTAATGACAGTTGTCCAGCAACGTCTGCAGGGACTAATGTTGGACAAGATGGCTGCGAATTAGTAACCGAACCGCAATTACCTGCTCCAACACCCACCGCAAATGCTGCAGATGTCATATCATTATATTCTGATGCTTATAACAATATTGATGATATCAATTACAATCCCAATTGGGGTCAGGCGACTAAGGTGACAGAAGTACAAATCGATGGTGATAATACATTGCTGTACACCAATCTTAATTATCAAGGCACGGATTTTGAGCCTAACAAGCAAGATGTCAGCGAGTACGATGTATTACATGTAGATTATTGGACCTACAGTGCTACTTCGTTAAATTTTTTTTTGATCAGTCCTGGACCGCGTGAAACGCCTTACAGTTTGCCAATTCACAATGGTGAGTGGCAATCGGTGGATATTCCCTTGAGCCATTACGAGAGTGTGGTTGACCTAACCGATACTTTTCAGCTCAAGGTAGAAGGTCAAGGTAAAGTCTATATAGACAATATTTATTTTGCTAAAACCGCATCCACTAATAACAATAATACAAGCTCAGGTAGTGGTACTGATACGGGTAGTTCGTCAGGAAGTGGTAGCTCAGGTGGTTCAAGTACGGGCTCATCGAGTGGAACGACTGGAGGTACAACAGGCGGGACCACCTCCGGTTCTTCAAGTGGCAATAACACTGGCACTGTAACCAATATTTCACAGGACGATGGAAGTGGCAGTGCGTCAGGTGGAGCGAATAATGTATGGTGGTTGTTGCTGAGCTTTGTTGTCATGATGTATCGTAGACGTGGCTTTGAAAGTTAACGCAAACTCATTATTTGTACAGTGACATTTGCATAGTCCTAAGGCATACTCAATTTTTAAATTAAAATTATCTATACGGAAATGATTCTTTTACTTATATATGTCTCCGTTGCCTTAGGCTTTTCATTTATTTGTTCAGTGGCTGAAGCGGTCATGCTCAGCGTATCTAACGCCTATATCTCAGTATTAGAAAAAGAGGGTAAACCATCGGGCAAGCTGCTGGCTAAACTCTCCAATGACATCAATCAACCACTGGCGGCGATTCTCACGCTCAATACCATCGCGCACACAATGGGTGCAGCAGGAGCAGGTGCTCAAGCTGCACGCGTATTCGGTGATGCCTATCTGGGCGTAATATCTGCGGTACTCACGTTACTTATTCTGGTTTTTTCTGAAATTATTCCCAAAACACTAGGGGCGACCTATTGGCGACAACTGGCCCCTATTACCGCTTATTTTTTAAAGTATCTCATTTTAATTTTGTACCCCTTTGTCAAAATGTCACAACGGATGACGGCCGGTTTTACCGAGGAAAGTCCGCTCAAAGGACTCAGTCGTGAAGAACTGCACGCAATGGCAGAGGTGTCAGGACAAGAGGGGCAACTTGCTGTACATGAAGCAGGGATCCTCAAAAGCTTAATGTCGTTACATGAAATGAATATTCGCCAAGCGATGACGCATCGCAAAGAAGTGTTTTCGGTACCTCAAGATATGAGTGTGGTGGCTTTTTATCAAGCCCACGCACAAACACCTTTTTCTCGGATCCCGATTTATGAAGAACAAGATCCAGAAAAAATAGTCGGGTTTGTCTTAAAGACTGATATTTTGGTTGCCCATGCTCAAAATAAACTAGATTACCCACTAGTCGATTTTAAGAAGGAAATGCCTATATTGCTCAGTAGTATGAGTTTATCCAGTACGTTCGATAAGTTTTTACACAGCAAAATCCACATGCTACTGGTAGTCGATGAATACGGTGGTTTAGAAGGCGTACTCACCTTAGAAGACTTGCTAGAAGCTTTACTTGGGGTAGATATTGTTGATGAGACGGACAAGCCGGTCTCTATCCGCCAACTGGCACATGATCTCGCACAGAAAAAACGCGTTAAATCTGTTCAAAATAAGGCTAATTAGACAGCCTAATGAGCCATACCACTATCAAAGAAGAACTTATGCCACATTGATAAGTGCATCATCAGTTTTTCTTTGATACTCGCCGTGACTTCATCGACATCACGCAAGTCTTCGGGGATGTCGCTCAGGATCAACCAGTGCTGCAGGGTGTGCAGTCCCATCGTACAAAGCTGGGCTTTCGTTGCATAAGCGATATCCTCACTCTCCAGCGCCTCAGATGTTTGATTAATCAATGTTTTAAGTTCCGTCGGTACATCATGGCGCCCCTCTAACACCGTCGTAAATCGGCTTTGCAGGGCAATAAAATCCTCGTTGTCACTAGGAATATCACAGCCCGTATTTTCAACAATCGATTGAATCGCAGAGATGTGTGCGAGGATAGCAAATCCCTCAACATGAATTTTTTGAAATAAGGCTTCTTTTGCTTGTAATCGAGGGTCAATGAATCTATCATCCGACATGCTGAAAATGCTCTATAAAACAATAATGACTATAGCAAATAATGATAATACTTAAACGCTACAATGTCTTTACATAATCAACATTTCTCTAACCCTCATAAACTCTGACAATGCACAATATTGACAGCTTAAATGCTGTCCTAGACCCTTATAAATAAGGCTTATACAGTCAGCCTTTATTATATCGTTTGGAAAATACCAAAGTCGTATATTTATCGGATTTGATCAGAGTACTCTACGCTCCAGATAATACTTTTAGATAGGGAATCGCATGAGATTTTTACTACTTTTATTGACTGCACTTGGCGCAGTTACAGCCCCTGATGTTTTTGCTGCTGGCGGTGAAGCGATGGATATGACAAATTCAAGTGCAGGCTTTTTAGCACTTGCCATTTTTGTTATTGCTTATGTACTGGTTATTTTCGAAGAGCAGCTACATTTAGCAAAGTCAAAACCCGTATTACTCGCGGCAGGTTTGATTTGGATCATTATTGCCATTACCTATGGCAATCTGGACCAAGCACATCTAGTAGAACATGGCATTCGCCATAACTTTCTTGAATATGCTGAATTATTCTTTTTCCTACTTGTTGCTATGACCTACATTAACGCTTTGCTTGAGCGCGGTGTATTCGATCAATTACGCAACACACTCGTTGCCAAGGGTTTGAGTTATAAAGGCTTATTTTGGTTAACTGGCGTGTTATCGTTCTTTATTTCACCTATTGCGGATAATCTGACGACGGCACTCGTCATGTGTGCGGTGATCATGGCAGTCGGTAAAGACCAGCCAAAATTCATTGGTCTAGGTTGTATCAATATCGTGGTATGTGCCAACGCCGGTGGTGCATTTAGCCCCTTCGGTGACATCACAACCCTCATGGTATGGCAGAAAGGTTTGTTAGAATTCACAGAGTTCTTCGCATTATTTGTTCCATCGGTAGTCAATGCGATTATCCCTGCATTTATCATTTCATTTGCTATTCCAGCAGGTAAGCCACCTGCGATTGAGGGTGTATCTGGCTCAGTAATGAAAAAAGGTGGGATCGTTATCTTAGTGCTATTCTTAGCGACAATCGTAACGGCCGTAAGCTTCCATAACTTCCTACACATTCCACCTGTCTTCGGTATGATGACCGGCTTAGCATACTTAAAACTATACGGTTTCTACTTGATGAAGTATGAGAAGAAAGCGAATCAGATTGATGATGACGTACCTGGTGCAAAAGCGAAAGGTTTCGATATCTTCAACAAAATTGCCCAGGCAGAATGGGATACGTTATTCTTCTTCTACGGTATTATTTTAGCAGTAGGTGGTCTAGGTTTCTTGGGTTACTTAGGCCTAGCGTCTCACTACATGTATGTTGAATTAGGCACGACGAATGCGAATATTTTGGTCGGCATCTTATCTGCAATCGTCGACAACATTCCGGTGATGTTCGCGGTACTGACCATGAACCCAGAAATGAGTCATAGCCAATGGTTGTTGGTCACACTAACAGCAGGTGTCGGTGGGAGTCTGCTATCGATTGGTTCTGCAGCCGGTGTGGCATTAATGGGTCAAGCACGTGGTTACTACACGTTCTTTGGTCACTTGAAGTGGACTTGGGCGATTGCCCTAGGCTACGCAGCGAGTATTGCTGTGCACTTAATGATTAACTAAGCTCTCCCAGATTTAAGAACCCGTTGTTGAGTAATCAGTAACGGGTTTTTTATTGTCTTGTGTTTACCATGCGATCCAATTGCATTATTTAGTGGTAAAATACAATCAACACTCATTCATCTTTTGCAATTATGATCGCACTCGATATAAAAGATTTAAAAAAAACCTATAAAGGGGGCGTTGAAGCCTTGAAAGGTATAGACCTGCAAGTTGAAGAAGGGGATTTCTTTGCCTTGTTGGGTCCTAATGGTGCCGGTAAGTCCACCACAATTGGCGTGATTTCGGCCTTAGTCAACAAAACCTCCGGTCGCGTCAATGTGTTTGGGCATGATACCGATATTGCGTTGGACCAAGCAAAGTCCTGTATTGGTCTCGTCCCGCAAGAATTTAACTTTAATCAATTTGAAACGGTACAGCAAATCGTGGTGAACCAAGCTGGTTACTACGGTGTACCACGTGCTGTGGCCAAACAGCGCGCCGAAAAATATCTGACCAAATTGGATTTGTGGGATAAACGCAATGCACCAGCGCGGACCCTATCAGGTGGTATGAAGCGTCGTTTGATGATTGCCCGTTCATTAATGCACGAACCCAAGTTATTGATTTTGGATGAACCCACCGCCGGCGTGGATATTGAAATCCGCCGTTCGATGTGGCAGTTTTTAGAAGAAATCAATCGTGCTGGTGTCACTATTATTCTCACGACTCACTACTTAGAAGAAGCGGAGATGTTATGTCGTAATATTGCAATCATCGATAAAGGTACGATTGTCGAAAATACATCAGTCAAAGCCTTATTGGCAAAGTTGAACATTGAAACGTTTATCTTGGATTTAAAAACAGCTCCAGATGCACTGTCCTTGGACAATGTTGAGTACCGCTATCAAGGTGGCGAGTTGGAAGTCGATGTACCCAAAGACGCCGGTTTAAACCATGTTTTTGCCCAACTTACGGCACAAAATATCGAAGTAATGAGTATGCGCAATAAAGCTAATCGCTTGGAAGAGCTATTTGTACGACTGGTTGAAGCTGGTCGAGGAGACGCACAATGAATGCACAGATCATAACAGCGTTGCAGACGATTTGGATAAAAGAGTGCACGAGATTTTTACGAATTTGGGTGCAAACTTTGGTACCTCCAGCGATCACAATGTCTTTGTACTTTGTGATTTTTGGGAATTTAATTGGTAAACGCATTGGTGAAATGGGCGGGTTTACCTATATGGAATTTATTGTGCCGGGTTTGATCATGATGTCGATTATTACCAATTCCTACTCCAACGTATCCTCGTCATTCTTCAGCGCGAAGTTTCAGCGCAACATAGAAGAGTTGCTCGTTTCACCCGTGCCGACATGGGTCATTATTATGGGGTTTGTCGGTGGTGGTGTAGCACGCGGCTTACTGATTGGTATTATTGTCACAACTGTTTCGTTGTTTTTTGTCGATGTGCACATTCATCATTTTGGCATTATTTTTATCACCTTGTTACTGACCTCAACGCTCTTTGCCACGGCGGGATTGATCAATGGGGTCTTTGCCAAGACCTTTGATGATATTTCTGTGATCCCCACCTTTGTGTTAACACCTTTGACATATTTAGGTGGCGTATTTTATTCGTTGAGTTTGTTACCAGAGGTCTGGCAAACCATCAGCAAAGCCAACCCTATTGTGTATATGGTCAATGGCTTCCGTTATGGTTTTCTGGGTGTGTCAGATGTACATTATGGATATTCTATTGCACTGTTATTTGGTTTTAATGTCGTATTGTTCTCTGTCGCCTATGTACTGTTACAACGCGGCACAGGGATCCGGGCTTAATGCAACCTTACACCGGCGCAGGCAACTCCCGCACAGTTGAAACCAATCAAACTGGGGTGCATGAAGACTTGTTGGCGATAGTGGAGAAGTATCGTCATACCCAATTCAAAAAGCCCATTCAAGTGCATACCCAGCAAGCATTTAATGCAGTTGCGGAATGGTTGGGGGGATGGACTGGGCCGGTGATCTTAGATTCATGTTGCGGTGTTGGAGAGAGCACTACGCGTATTGCTCAAGCATATCCCGATGCGAAAGTCATTGGCGTCGACAAGTCTGATTTGCGTGTGGGTAAGCACTCACACTATGAGCAGAGCAATAATAACAGTATCGTGGTACGCGCTGATGTGATTGATTTCTGGCGCTTGGCACAGGCCGCACAATGGCAGTTAACCCAACATTACATGCTATATCCCAATCCTTATCCCAAAAAAATGCAGGTGCAAAAACGATGGCATGGCCACCCCGTGTTCGCCAGTGCGCTAGATTTGGGAGGAGAACTCATCCAACGTAGCAATTGGTTGTTATACTTACAGGAGGCGAAAACCGTCTTAGAGTACTATGGATATAGGGCAGAGATTACTCCTGTCTCAGATGAGGAAGCGTTTACGCCTTTTGAGAGAAAATATCAAGCCAGTGGGCAAGATTGTTGGGAATTACGCGCAAACTTGCATAAGAACATAGCAATTCAAGGCTTTTAGGATTATTATTCGCAGTCCAACGCATATAGATGGAACTATAGCAAATAAGTAGGTGAGTTTTGAGTAACGCAGAAGCGAGTTTGGAACATTTATTTCGGGTCTTTACCATGCCCGAGCACAAGGATTCGACATTAGCTCGGATAGAGCAACATTTATCAGATAACTTATCTGATTTTTTGTCGCGCCATGTGGTGACCAAACAAACCTCACTCGAAACTATCGAACAAGACTTTTCATCCGCTTCCATGCCGCAACGACCTGAGTTTGTCTCAGAATTTGCTGACAAGTTACTCGATACGTTGGTCGCCAACTCGGTCAACACGTATGCCCCTACATTTATTGGGCATATGACTTCTGCACTCCCGTACTTCCATTTATCATTGGCAAAATTATTGGTCGGACTCAACCAAAACCTCGTCAAAATTGAAACCTCTAAAGCGTTTACGCCACTTGAAAGGCAAGTGTTGGGCATGATGCACAATCTGGTCTATGGCCAAGATGAGGCGTTTTACCAGCAGTACTTACATTCAGCTGAACATGCGCTAGGCGCGTTTTGTTCTGGTGGAACGATTGCGAATATCTCTGCGTTGTGGGTGGCACGCAATAAGTGTCTCGCACCTAAACCTGGTTTTGCTGGCGTTGCGCAAGCTGGCATTGCAGCAGCATATCGCGCTTATGATATTAATGAGTTAGGCTTGGTAGCCTCCAAGCGAGGACATTATTCTCTGGGTAAGGCGGCAGATTTATTAGGTATGGGCAGACAAAATCTGCATACCCTTAACCCGAATTCACAAACGCTTGACCCGGAGACAGTGAGGCGTTTTGCCCAAGCGTACAGCGAGCAAGGCAATCGCTTATTAGCGATAGTCGGCATAGCTGGTACCACCGAAACAGGACACGTTGACCCGCTAGATGAATTAGCAGATGTCGCCAAAGAAGTCGGCTGTTGGTTTCATGTTGATGCTGCTTGGGGTGGGGCGACATTGTTTTCTGACACGCACAAACACAAGCTCAAGGGCATTGAACGCGCAGATTCAGTGACATTAGACGCACACAAACAAATGTATGTGCCAATGGGGGCGGGCATGGCGTTATTCAAAGACCCCTCCGATAGCAAAGCGGTTCGTCATCACGCACAATACATCTTGCGTCAAGGCTCTAAAGACCTTGGTGCAACAACACTTGAAGGTTCGCGTAACGGCATGGCAATGATGGTGTATTCGTCTTTACATGTTTTGGGTAAGTCCGGTTACGAGTTATTGATCGATCAGAGTATTAATAAAGCGCAGCTGTTTGCGAACATGATCCAAAGTACGGATAATTTTGAATTAATTACCGCCCCAACTTTGTCATTGTTGACTTATCGTTATGTGCCACAGTTCGCTCATTTAGCGCTCTTACACGCTAATACAGAACAAGTACACGCCATTAATGAAAGCTTAAATGCGCTGACTAAGGCTATCCAAAAACAACAACGTGAAGCGGGCAAATCGTTTGTTTCTAGAACGCGTTTGACGGTGGAAAAATATGGCGACGATTGCCTCACGGTATTCCGAGTTGTCATAGCCAATCCACTGACTACTCAACAGCATTTAGCAGATATTTTGGTTGAACAAGCTGCTATTGCGCACACTCTGGCGGAATATCAGCAGTTACAATCAGTGTGCGCGGGAATGGTACAGCTCACGGAACTGGCCTAAGTGTACCATTTATCCTTAAAGTGTGATTTGCAGATTATCAATTAAGCGTGTTTTACCTAAGAATGCCGCACCTAGCACTACCAGTTCATTGTCCTCAAAGCCAGCTGGTTGTAATGTGAAAGCTTCTCTGATCTCAATATAATCAGGTTTAAATCCCGCATCTGCAAGAGTCTGAGTACCGCTTTCAATCAGTTCCTTAAAACTGCGATTACCGGCTTCAATTTCCGTTTTAATATGATTGAGTACTTGGCCAAGCGTGGGGGCAATCGCCCTTTCTTCGGCTGATAAATAGCCATTTCGTGAACTCATCGCTAAACCGTCTTCATGACGCATTGTTGGCACACCCACGATTTCAACATTCATGGATAAGTCCGTCACCATAGCTTTGATGACTTGTAACTGTTGGTAGTCTTTTTCACCAAAGAAAGCAATATTAGGCTGGACCATGTTGAAGAGCTTGCTGACGATCGTCGCAACGCCTCGGAAGTGACCAGGACGAGACGCGCCACAGATCATGTAGGAAATCCCAGGGACTTCAACGAAGGTTTGTTGTTCTAAACCGCGAGGATAAATATCTTGGACTTCAGGTGTGAACAGTATATCAACACCTAAGGCTTCAAGTTGGGCTGCATCTTCAGACAAGGTGCGCGGATAATTATCTAAATCCTCTTCTGCACCGAATTGTAGGGGATTGACAAAAATCGAAACGACGACAATATCAGCATGTTGTTTTGCTTGGGCGACCAATGACAAATGACCAGCGTGTAAATTTCCCATGGTCGGGACAAATGCAATACGCTGTCCCGTTAATTGCCATTCTCGGCGGACTTCACGAAGCTGTTTAATATTCGCGATGGTTTGCATAATACTATCCTTAGTTATGCGTCAAAACTATGTTCAGGTCCGGGGAAGGTGCCGGCCTGTACTTCAGCGATATATTGGCTGACAGCACGGCGAATATCGCCCGTTTCTGCCAGATAATTTTTAGAAAATTTAGGCATGTAGTTAGCGCTTACCCCTAGCATGTCATGCATGACTAAAATTTGTCCGTCCGTATCTACCCCTGCGCCAATACCAATTACTGGGATGCTAACCAAACCAGCGATTTTCTTAGCGAGTGCACTTGGCACACATTCAAGCACAAGCGCTTGGATCCCAGCAGACTCCAAACGTTGCGCATCAGTACATAACTTATCAGCTTGTGCCTGAGCACGACCTTGTACCTTAAACCCACCGAACACATGCACAGACTGTGGAGTAAGGCCTAGATGGCCGCAGACGGGGACACCGCGTTCATTGAGTTTTTTAATGGTCGAGGCTAACCAATCACCACCTTCCACTTTGACCATGCTTGCACCAGCAGCCATGAGCTTTGCGGCATTGCTAAGTGCTAACTCATCTGTGCCATAGGACATGAAAGGCATATCAGCAATGACAAATGCGCGTTCGGTTACACTCGCTACGGCTTTGGTGTGATAAGCCACTTCTTCGGTGGTGACTGCAAGGGTATCTTTTTCGCCTTTTAGCACCATCCCTAAGGAGTCACCAATGAGCATGATATCTACACCACATTCATCGAACAGTTTGGCAAAACTTGCATCATAAGCAGTAATTGCGGTGATTTTTTCACCCGCTGCTTTCATCGCTAACAAACGAGAAGTCGTCACTGTCTTCATAGCTCTATAACCATATTCTTTTTCAAAAACGGCACTATACGAGTTTTAGGCCTAAAATGCTAGTCAGCAACGTTTCCTTGGACTAATGATGTAAACGATGAAGTTGACTGAGGTCACACTCTTTTACCCAATGTGAAAGCGGTTTGTGGTCTGGCATACTAAGTGCTGGCGCAATCTCAAATAAAGGTACCAATACAAATTCACGCCCTCGCATACCGTAATGTGGAATAGTGAGTCGCTCTGAGTGAATGACGACATCATCGAATAGTAAGATATCTAAATCAAGTGTACGTGGTCCCCAATGCTCGCCAGTGCGCACCCGTCCATGCTGCTGTTCAATTTGTTGTAACGCGTCGAGCAGTGCTATCGGTGACAGCGCTGTTGTGATGTTACATACTGCATTAGTATAGATGGGTTGGTCAGGTGGTCCCATCGGCGCACTGTGATAAAAGCTTGAAGATTGTACTAATGTGGTGGTTGGCAACGCTCCGATCAACGCTAAAGCCGATCGAAGTTGTGCGACTGAATCACCTAGATTTGACCCTAAACCGATGAAGACTGATTGGGTGTGTTTCATAGAGATGAGGATTTAGTATTTGTTTTCTTTTTGGGACGGCGACGGCGACGCGGATTTTTGGCTGCGCCGGGCTGTTTATGTAGCTTATCCAGCATAAGTTTTCTGGTATCACTGTCTGCGTCTTGGAATTCCGTCCACCATTCGGCTAATTCAAACAGTTCTCCCCCTTCAATTTCCCCACGTAACAGAAGAAAGTCATAAGCCGCTCTAAATTTAGGGTGGGCGAGCATTTGATAAGCACGTCGACCATAGCGACGACTCAGGCGACTCTGGAAGGTCCAGATTTCGCGCATTGTTATGCTAAACCGCTTGGGGATCATGACGCGTTGCAATTGACGGTGTAACACTTCTGAACAAGCAATATTAAAGGCATCCAAAGGACTGAGGTTTGACTCGGTCTTGAGTTTTTCACAAAACTCTTCAATGGGGTACCACAATAAGGCGGCGTATAAAAATGCAGGTGTAACACGTTGACCGTTATTGATACGGTTGTCAGTGTTAATCAGTACTCGTTCGATAAAGCGCGTCTCACGACTATCGGCTACTTTAACAAGCGGTCCAGTTTGGGGAAATAAACGCTCGAATAAACCAAACTCAACCATCTTATGGTAAGTAGCAAGGCCTTGACCACTGAGAAACAGTTTGAGGACTTCTTCAAATAAGCGCGCAGGCGGAATATTTTCCAATAAATAACCCAGTTGCTTGATTTGTGTCGTACTTGCCTCATCGATTTGCATATTGAGTTTGGCCGCAAAACGCACTGCTCTAAGCATTCTGACGGGATCTTCACGATAACGGGTTTCTGGGTCGCCGATGATTTGTAAACGTTTTTGTTTGATTGCTGTCACGCCATTAGCAAAGTCACGCACGGTATTATCTGCAGCGCAATAATACATCGCATTAAACGTGAAATCTCGGCGCTCTGCGTCTTGTTCTAATGTGCCATATACGTTGTCACGTACCAACTGACCGTGGCCGTCTTGTTTGGCTAAATTTTTATTGTCATCAGTGTTTTGATGGGGGCCACGAAATGTAGCCACTTCAATGATCTCACGGCCAAACATAATGTGCGCAAGTTTGAAACGACGCCCAATGATCCGGCAGTTGCGAAATAAACGTTTGATCTGTTCGGGCGTAGCGGAGGTAGCGACATCAAAATCTTTGGGTCGTTGACCCAAGAAAATATCACGCACACATCCACCTACTAGATAAGCTTCATATCCAGCTTGATTTAATCGGTGTAGTACTTTTAGAGCATTGGGTGACAGTAAGTCTTGACTAACTGGATGTTCTTTTGCGCTCAGTACCTGCATTGACAACACGGGTGGTTTTGCTGAAGAACTTGAACTCATAGCACTTTGTAGTTTTTTTATGGCGCGCTTAATGATAATGACGATCTCAAAAATTTCATATTTGTATAATAAGCTAAAACACACCTAACTCACAATTATTTCATGCTTTTTTGTCACAGTTCGTGAAGGCCATTGCGCTATACCATGTGCTAATAACGCATCAACGGATAGCTGAGGTTCGAGTCCTTGTGTATTGATACCTAATAAGTGGAATACCCGAAGTAGATTCTCGGTAGGCACTGTATTGTCAACCGCTGGCGCGTGATTCTGTTTACTTAATTTTTGTCCTGGTTCACTCACCAATACCGGTAAGTGTAAATACTGTGGCCGTGGGTGTTTAAAATATTCATACAATGCATTTTGCTGAGACGTGGTATCTACAAGGTCATTGCCACGTACAATATGCGTCACGTTTTGAGCAATGTCATCGAGTACTACAACAAAGTTATAAGCGAATAATCCATCTTTGCGCTTAATGATAAAATCTTCATCTGCCTGCGTATAAATTGGGGCAACAATGTTGGGTAAGCGAAAGCGCCACGCATATGGCATCGTATCATTATCTAGTGTGGGTTGTAGCGTATAACGGCATGTTTGTTGGTAAAAAGTATGCTGTGCTTTAATTTGGGCACGTGTGCAAATACAAGGATAGATTGTCTTGGTGTGTTGTAGCTGCTTGAAGAAGTGCTCGTAGTGAGCGAGATGTTGTTGTTGAAACAGGACCGGTAAATCTGAATGTAAGCCGTGAATACTGAGTGTACGGAGGATGGCTTCAGCTGCTCCGGGGACCGTTCTGGGGCCGTCAATGTCTTCTATGCGCACCAACCAATTACCATTGTGACTACGCGCATGGAGGTAACTGGCAACGGCGATATACAAAGATCCAAGGTGTAAAGAACCTGATGGGGAGGGTGCGAACCGCCCCACATAGCGTCTAGACAAGGGTTAGCCTTGTAGTTGTTTTTCTTTGATTTCTGCCATGGTCTTACAATCGACACATAAGTCAGCTGTAGGACGTGCCTCTAGACGCCGTATACCAATTTCGATACCACAAGAATCACAAAAACCGAAATCGTCTTCTTCGATGCGTTTGAGCGTTTTTTCAATTTTTTTGATCAGTTTACGCTCGCGGTCACGGGTTCGTAATTCAAGAGAAAACTCTTCTTCTTGTGCTGCGCGATCAACAGGGTCAGGAAAGTTTGCCGCCTCGTCTTGCATGTGATGTACAGTACGGTCGACTTCTTCTCTTAGTTGAGTGCGCCATGCTTGAAGAATTTTACGGAAGTGATCAAGTTGCTTATCTCCCATATACTCTTCATCTTTACCTTCCTGGTACGCTTCCAGTCCAGCCAATGCCAATAGGCCTAATGGTTTTGTATTTGTTGTGGGCATAACCACATCTCCTTAAACAAACACTAACGAACGTGTTGTCAAATTGAGTGTCTACGAATGACACCCTTATTATAACAAATTAGCAAACTGCATTTTGTTCCTGTTTGCCGACTTCATTTATTCAGCTCAGTAATATGGAGTCATCTTTACAA
>JBEVCF010000133.1:4904-19520 GCA_040514355.1 Glaciecola sp. | reverse complement strand
GTGAATTCAGTGTGCGCGGGAGTATTATTGATCTTTTCCCAATGGGTTCAGACCATCCATTTCGAATTGACCTGTTTGACGATGAAATTGATAGTATCAGTACGTTTAATACCAGTGACCAACGTTCAGGTGATAAGGTCACAGAAGTGAAATTATTGCCTGCGCGTGAATTTCCTACTGATAAACAAGCTAAAAAAGCGTTCAGGAAACGATTTTTAAATACCTTTGATGAAAATAATTCTAAAGAATCTGTGTTTTATCAAATCACTAGGGGCACGATGCCAGGCGGTGTAGAGTATTATTTACCCTTATTTTTTGATGAAACCGCTACGGTATTTGACTATTTTCATCAAGATACCGTACTGCTAATGCACGGTGATATCGAACATCGTGCGCAACGCTTTTGGGATGATATTCAGCACCGGTACGAACAGTATCGCTATAATTCTGCAAGACCACTATTGGCTCCCGAACGACTCTACACGCCAATCGAAGAACTGTTCCAACATTGTAAAACCTGGAGTCGAGTCACTGTTGTTCCAGAATCACTCCCTAACAAAGCGGGACGCAATACTTTTGCTACCTCGCCTATGTTGGATATTGCCTTGGATGCGAGTAAAAAACAACCCGCTCAAGATTTACATACTTTTTTAAAAAAACAACGTGCGTCTACGCGTGTTGTGTTTTGTGCTGAGACCCAAGGACGTAAAGAAAATCTTTTACAACTATTGAAAAAAACACCTTACCGCCCTACACCTGTTGATTCATTTAGTGAAGTATTGGACCACTTATGTACGGTGGTGGTAGGTCGTGTCGAGCACAGTTTTTGTCTACAACAAAGCCCGGACGACTCGATTGCTTTTATCACTGAAACACAGTTGTTAGGCCATCAAGTCACAGCCAGACGCAGTCGTGACAAGCGCCAAGCAACTGACGAAAGTGCGATTATCCGCAATTTAGCCGAATTGACTGTGGGTCAACCGGTGGTACATTTAGAGCATGGGGTAGGACGATTTTTAGGATTACAAACCCTGGATACGGCTGGGATCACGACCGAATTTGTTGCTCTGGAATATGCCAAAGGCGCTAAGCTATATGTCCCAGTATCAACCTTACATCTTATATCCCGCTACAGTGGCGGTGATGCTGATCACGCTCCTTTACACACTCTGGGTAAGGATACGTGGTCTAAAGCCAAAGAAAAAGCCGCCAAAAAAGTCCGTGATGTCGCAGCTGAATTACTCAATGTCTATGCGAAACGCGCTGCCAAACCTGGTTATGCGCATAAAATTGATTGGGCGGAATACCAAAAATTTGCAGACAGTTTTCCGTTTAGCGAGACGCCTGACCAAGCACAAGCTATCAATAATGTTATCAATGATATGGGGATGCCCAGTGCAATGGACCGTTTGGTCTGTGGCGATGTGGGATTTGGTAAAACAGAAGTCGCTATGCGAGCAGCATTTATCGCCGCCCATCACGGCAAACAAGTAGCCATTTTGGTACCTACGACTTTATTGGCCCAGCAGCATTTTGAAAATTTCGTCAACCGTTTTAGCGACTGGCCTTTCAACATTCAAGTCCTCTCTCGTTTTGTGAGTGCTAAGGAGCAAAAGCACATTCTCAATGATGTGACTGCAGGAAAAGTTGATATTATTGTGGGTACGCATAAACTGTTACAAAACGATGTAAAATTTGCCGACTTAGGCTTGGTCATCATAGATGAAGAACATCGTTTTGGCGTGCGTCAAAAAGATAAATTTAAAGCATTAAGGGCTGACGTAGATATCCTTACGCTCACGGCTACTCCTATCCCTCGGACTTTAAACATGGCTATGAGTGGCATGCGTGATCTTTCTATTATCGCAACGCCTCCAGCAAAACGATTACCGATTAAAACATTTGTTATTAAGCGTAACCAAGATATCATTCGCGAAGCAATCATGCGCGAGATCTTGCGTGGTGGACAAGTCTATTTCTTGCACAACGACATTGATACTATTGCGAGCACTTTAGAGGAATTACAAAGCATAGTACCAGAAGCTCGTATTGCCATCGGACACGGTCAAATGCGTGAAACTGATCTTGAACGCGTTATGGATGATTTTTATCACCAGCGTTACAACGTATTACTGTGTACTACTATCATCGAAACTGGTATTGATGTTCCCTCTGCCAACACCATTATTATGGATCGAGCTGATCACTTAGGTTTAGCACAATTACACCAGTTACGAGGTAGAGTGGGTCGCTCTCATCATCAAGCTTATGCGTATTTACTGACACCTCATCCTAGACGGATGACCAAGGACTCCATAAAACGTCTCGAAGCTATCTCATCATTGGAAGATTTAGGTTCGGGTTTTGCACTAGCCACCCATGATTTAGAGATCCGTGGTGCAGGTGAGCTTCTTGGCGATGGCCAATCCGGTCAAATTGCATCAGTTGGCTTTAGCTTGTATATGGACATGCTAGAACGAGCCGTAGAGGCTATCCGCTCAGGTAAAGAGCCTGATTTAGACGCTGCAGAAAAAGAACACACAGATGTTGAATTAAAAATTCCAGCCTTATTACCGGAATCTTACATTGGTGATACCAATTTGCGTTTATCTCTATACAAGCGTCTAGCATCATGCAAAGATCAACACGAAATTAATGAACTTCAAGTTGAGCTCATTGACCGTTTTGGTTTGTTACCGGAACCAGCCAAGCATCTTTTCCAAGTCACGGAGTTTAAGTTACTGGCAAACCAAATTGGCATCAAAAAAATCGAAGCATCCGCATCTGGAGGGCTAGTAGAATTCAAACAAGATGCTAAGATTGACCCTGGATATTTAATTAAAATGATACAACAGCACCCTACTTTGTATCGCTTTGATGGCCCGACTCGTTTAAAAGTCACTCAAGAAGCAAAATTCGCTCAAGCTAGAATAGATTGGGTGGATAATTTATTGATAAGTATGCTTGAAGAAGGAATTGCTGCGTAATGGCACAGCCACGTAAGTTTAGAGATCTAATCATGGCATGTTCCGTATTGGTGTGTCTAACTTTGTCCACGTTAGCATACTCGAAAAGTACGGATGGTATAGATTGGTGGTTTGATGTTGAAATACTGATTTTCAAGTACGATAACGCGTCAACCCAAATCACCGAACGCTTCCCAGACGATGTCTCTTTACCCGATATCAGCAACGCTCACGATTTATTTACACCGTATTGGCTGCCAGATGGTCGACCCCTTCATACTGTTTTACCTGCTTGTAAGCAACCCTTCACAGTCGATTTTGGGTGTACGTTTGCAGCATTTGACACACCCTACACGTGGCCTTTTGAACAGTTGACACAAACGAATTTCCAGACCATCTCGAAACTGCCCATAAATGTTCATGGCTACGTCCCCTTTCGTTCTGAGTATGCACATTTTCTTCCACTAGATGATGCTTTTTTTGAGGCATTGAAAAAGGATGTACAGTGGGATCGTTCAACGACAGCAATATTACATGCAAAATGGCGTCAACCTGTCGTAGTGGGTGAAAACAATGCCTCGTCTATGCGTATCATCGCGGGTGAAAACCTGACTTATCAACCTGAACAAGCCGATCCTTTGCATCATACTTTGGCCAGTGTGTTTCAATCTACCGAATTAGCAGAATCTTGGCTCGCACCTGTATTTGCTGCAGTCAGTCATCTCAAATCACCTACAACAGACGATATCGTGACGGAAGACATTGATGAGCGTGAATACCAGGCGCTCAATCCTGATATTGTTCAGGTGGAACAAACTCAAGCACCTCCCAGTAACCCAATATCTCAATTAAAAACCACGATAAAATCAAGTCAAACTATTGCAGACTATCCGGATCAAATCATTGTTGATACCATTGAGCGAGAACAAGCCAATGCACAATTTGAATTGGATGGATTAATCAAAATATTCATTAAATATATCAATGGTGTGCCCTACTTACATATTGATGGGGATATGGTTTTTTTCACACAAGAAAATGGCGAATTAAAGCCCCATCAGTTCCAACAAAGGCGTCGTATCATTTCGAAACAAGTTCACTATTTTGATCATCCATATTTTGGTTTTATGATCCGTTTAGTGCGCCACAAACGTTCTAATCTTGCTTTTGAATCAATCAATTTGGACACGCATGAAGATTTATACCAAAACCGGTGATCGTGGAGAAACACAAATTTACGCTGGTGAAATGATCAGAAAATCGAAATCTGATGTCATCGTCGACTGTTATGGCACGCTTGATGAACTCAATGCACAGGTGGGTTTACTGCACGCAACACTTGCTGACATTGACAATGTCGACGGTCATAAGATCATCCAGCAAACGATAGCAATAAATAAAACGTCAACGACCGTGGCTACTTGGTTACAAACCATCCAAAAGGATATCTTTGCGTTGGGGTTTGCAATATCAAACAGTAGCCAAATCCGTAGTGAAGCAGTGGATGAACTGGAGTCTACCATCGATTTTTTAGAGAAAACCTTGCCGAAGCAAACACGCTTTATTTTACCCGGTGGAAGTCTTGCGGCAGCTCAGGCACACGTATGTAGAACCATCGCCAGACGCAGTGAACGCTGTTTAGTTGCGTTACGTGAGGAACATGATGTAGATCCCTTAGCCTTGGCCTATATCAATCGCCTATCAGATGCATTGTTTGTTTTTGCTCGCTGGCTTAATCAAGCCTGCTCCATTGAAGATGTCCAAGTTTGAACAAGCGACTGGGCTTTGACATAACGCTGAGTTTGCAGTTCAGATTGATACAAATAGCGATTTCCACATAACATTTGTGCTTTATTACTGTATAAGCTTAGGGTTGGTTGACTATAGTCCAACTCGTCTAAAACGCTAACCGCTGCATCCGGTGTATTGCAAATTAATGCCATGTCACAACCTGCTGTGAGTGCAGCTTGCACCCTCTCAGTCATGGAACCTGCTTGGGTTGCAGCATGCATGGATAGATCATCAGAAAAAATAACGCCTTGAAAAGCACACAATGTCCGGAGCTGTTGTTGTAACCAAAACGTCGAAAAACCTGCAGGTTGAGGATCACATAGTGAATAAATGACGTGGGCGGGCATAATACCTGTAAGCAGTTGTTGTGCGATCAAGGTTTTAAAAATTGACATATCTAAAGATACAATATCAGTTAAAGGACGGTTATCAATTGGTAAAGCAATATGAGAATCAGCCATAACATTACCATGCCCTGGGAAATGTTTGCCTACAGGCCCCATTTGTAACGCCAATAATGCACGACAAAATGCGCCTGCTAACGTCACAATATCTTCAGGTGTAGCGCCAAAACTACGGCATTGAATCACCTCAGAAATACCGTCCAAGTCCAACACTGGTGCAAAAGTAATATCAATGCCATGCAGTAGACATTCAGTCGCAATAACCGTCCCACACGCTGCGGCTAGTTCTTGTGGCTGCTGATGTTGCCGTAACGAGCGCATGGTGGGCAAGGTTGTAAATCCATCACGAAAACGTTGCACGCGTCCCCCCTCTTGATCAACCGCAATCAACAAGGGATGTGGGCAGGCAGCGCGTAAGCTTTGTGTGAGATGGATAAGTTGCTGGGGATCGTGATAATTTCGCGCAAACAGTATGATACCTCCCACTAAGGGGTGTGCGACGATTTCTTTTTCTTCTGCGCTCAGTTCAAAACCAGCCACGTCTATCATTAATGGATGCATACCACACTCTTTTGTTAGTTAGAATTGCGTTTTGGCTAACCAAATAGCTTTAGCCTCTTCAAAATGAGATGGTGCAAGACGTTCTTGCTTTGCTTGTGCAAGTTCATTCGCAATCTTGGCTATAATATCGTCTCTATTTTTGAAAAGAACATCCGCTTGAGCAAATAAGTCTTGTGCTTCTGGGTATTTGGCTTTTATTGGCATTAAAGGTTGCAGTAATTGATAAGCTTCTGTCATTTCTATTTCAAACCACTCACGTGCAGCTTGATAGAATAAAAAATCAAACAATCGCGGTGAATTGATGAAGTCGATATCACGTTGAGACATGTTCAATTCTCTTGCCGTATCAAGCAAACGGACTTGGAGTGGAATAAGCTCAGATGCTGTGTCATAACGATAAGCAGTCATTGCTTGTAGACGCACCTCTTCAACACTTAGTAATTGAGTCAATGTTATCAGGCTGTGGCTCTGCCCATTAACAGGCGATGTTTCGGAATCTTCTGATTGCTGCAGTTGATACCAGCGAAGCAGGAGTGCGATCGCACTGATACAAACAAAAAAAAGAAGTACCCAAAGGTACTTCTTGGTGGTGTGATTTGCAGCAGCCATCAGACAGTTATGGTTTGGGGGCCGGTGCGTTTTCTACGCGAGATTTAAGTTTCTGGCCAGGTTTAAACGTTACGACTCGACGTGCTTTAATAGGGATATCGTCCCCGGTTTTGGGGTTACGTCCAGGGCGTTCCTTTTTGACGCGCAAATCAAAATTACCAAAGCCAGATAATTTAACCTGTTCACCTGATTCCAAGCAGTGCTTTATTTCTTCGAAAAAAGCTTCAACTAAATCCTTTGAATCTTTTTTGTTCACACCTAATTTTTCGCATAAGTGTTCAGCCATTTCTGCTTTTGTGAGAGCCATAATTAATCTCTTAGAGTTGCATCAAATGTGTCTTTAAGTCCTGATACTACAAGGTCGACACAAGCTTGAATTTCCGCTTCTTCGAGTGTTTTTTCAGGATCCGACAAGGTTAATGACATCGCTAAGCTCTTGTAACCTTCAGCGATACCTTCCCCTTGATATATATCAAACAATGTTAAGTCAACTAGTTGATTTACGCCAATTTTTTTAACCGCTTCAACAATATCAGCATAACTAACTTCCGACGATACTACAACAGCGATATCTCGTCTGTTAGTCGGATATTTAGATATTTTTTGTGCTCTTGGTAATATTTTAGTGGTCAATGCAGACTGCGCAATTTCAAACACGAAAACGGCAGCTTGCAACCCAAATAACTTGCTAAACTGTGGATGTAATGCCCCCACACAGCCAACGACCTCACCATCAAACGTGATGTCTGCACCTTGCCCAGGATGAAGATGACTTTGCGAAGAAGGCACAAATGCGAATCGTTCAGCTTGACCTGTAGTCGAAATCAAACGCTCAACATCGCCTTTTACCGAGAAAAAATCTTCGTTTTGATTGCCTTGCCAATTATCACAAAACGTCTTACCAGACACAGCGCCGGCTAACATTGGTACTTGCGATACACCATTTTCACTATTTTCGTCAGCGATAAAACGCAGCCCCGTCTCAAACAATCGTACGCGTGCTTGCTTGCGTTTTTGGTTATATGAAATCGTGTCTACTAAGCCGGTGATTAAACTGACCCGCATCACTGACATGTCTGCTGATATTGGGTGCGGTAAAGTAAGAGCCGCTACATCAGAAAATAACGCGCTTTGTTTTTTCGGATCTACAAATGAATACGTGATTGCCTCGTCGTAACCTTGCTGCAGCAAGACCTGTTTTAATTGTTGCAGTGGCTGTTGAGCTTCACTACGCGCTAACATCTTCAAGCGACCAATCGGCGCTTCATTAGGGATAGCGTTATAACCATAAACGCGAGCCACTTCTTCAATCAAGTCTTCTTCAATACTAATATCAAAGCGGTAAGTCGGTACGACAACAGTCCAAGCATCAGCCGAAAAATCAACGTTAAAGCCAAGACGAGACAAGATCTCAGTGACTGTGGCTTCAGTAAATTCAATGCCAATAACGCGTTCTAATCTAGCTTTACGCAACACGACTGTTTGGGGTTGAGGTACAAACTCAGAATTTTCTACCACATTCACAGGGCCCGCTTGACCACCGACAATCTCGAGTAATAATGCAGTTGCCCGCTCCATAGCTTGTTCTTGTAAGCTAGGATCAACGCCACGTTCATAGCGATGTGACGCATCTGTATGCAATCCGTACTGACGTGCTTTACCCAAAATAGCATCGCGAGCAAAAAACGCACATTCCAAGACAACATTTTGTGTTTGACGGGTCACACCTGAAGCTAAGCCACCAAAAATACCGGCTAACGCGAGTGGTTTTTCCGCATCTGCAATCACGAGCGTATTGGTTTGAATCGTCACTTCGTTTTCGTCTAAGAGTACAAGTTTTTCATCTGGTTGTGCCATACGTACGGTAATATCACCATTTAGCACGTCAGCATCAAAGGCGTGCATCGGGTGACCCAACTCCAATAGCACATAGTTGGTGACATCCACGACCGGATCAATACTGCGAATACCGGAACGACGCAGCTTTTCTTGAAGCCATAACGGCGATGCCAAAGATAAATCTACCCCTTCAATCACACGGCTCAAATAACGTGGACAAGCTTCTGGCGCAGCTAATACAACTGGTTGGATGGTGTCGATGGTCGCTTCAACCGCTTTGATTTCAGGCTCGTTGACAGTGAGTGAATTGAGTACGCCAACCTCACGCGCGACACCACGCAAACCTAAACAATCAGCACGGTTAGGCGTTAAATCAATTTCAATGGCGGAGTCATCCAAGTCAAGATATTCACGAATGTCCATCCCAACGGGTGCATCAAGTGGTAACTCGATGATCCCGTCATGGTCATCACTGATCCCAAGCTCAGAAAAGCTACATAACATGCCAAATGACGGTTGACCTCTGAGTTTGGCTTTTTTAATTTTGAAATTTCCCGGTAGCACCGCACCCACACACGCTACAGCAACTTTTAAACCCTGGCGACAATTTGGCGCACCGCACACAATGTCGAGTAACTCATCTGCACCGACATTGATTTTTGTGACGCGTAGTTTATCGGCATCGGGATGTTGACCACACTCTACGACTTCGCCAACTACCACACCACTAAAATCACCTGCTACGGGTTCGATGCCATCAACCTCAAGACCAGCCATGCTGATCTGTTCAGCTAATGCACGTGTGTCTAAATCAGGGTTGACCCACTCACGTAACCATTTTTCAGAAAATATCATTGTGGGACTCCTTAATTAAACTGCTTGAGGAAACGCAAGTCGTTTTCAAAAAACGCGCGTAAGTCATTGACACCATAGCGCAGCATGGTTAAACGTTCTACGCCCATGCCAAAAGCAAATCCAGTATATTCTTCAGGATCAATGCCGACCGCTTTTAGTACATTAGGATGAACCATGCCACAGCCTAAGACTTCTAGCCATTTACCATTCTCACCCATCACATCGACCTCCGCTGATGGTTCAGTGAATGGGAAATAAGAGGGACGGAAACGGACTTGCAGATCTTGTTCAAAAAAGTGTTGTAGAAAATCGTGTAATATGCCTTTTAGTTCAGTAAAAGAAACATTTCTATCAACCATTAAACCCTCTACTTGGTGGAACATCGGTGTGTGGGTTTGATCGTAATCATTGCGATAAACACGCCCTGGTGAAATGATGCGAATAGGTGGTTTTTCCACTTCCATCGTACGAATTTGTACCCCTGAGGTTTGGGTGCGTAACATCATATCAGGGTTGAAGTAAAAGGTATCGTGGTCAGCGCGAGCCGGATGATTTTTGGGGATATTAAGCGCATCAAAATTGTGAAATCCATCTTCAATTTCAGGACCGGTTTTAGTAGCAAAACCCAGCTCACCAAAAAAGGATTCTATGCGAGCGATTGTGCGTGACACTGGGTGCAAATTACCGATATCTTGTGCTCTACCAGGCAAGGTCACGTCCACCGCTTCGGCAGCCAACTTCGCATTCATCTCTGCCAATTTCAGCGTTTCGATCTTCTCGTTCAACAAACTTTGTATGGTTTGTTTAGCAACATTGATTTTCTGCCCAACTAATGGCCGTTCTTCGTTAGACAGTTTACCCAAGCCTTTCAGTAACTCAGTTAATTGACCTTTCTTGCCCATATAGTCGACACGCACGGTGTCTAAAGTGGCTACATCTGCTGCAGCTTCAATCTCGGCAGTCGCCTGCGCGATAATGGCGTCTAATTCCATGGTATCCTCGAATGGATGTGGCTGATTTAGTTAAATTTAATCGCATTATTTTACACGAATAAAAAGGGGAATTCACAGGGAAATATGGATTTATGGAGGGATAGGCAAAAAAAAAACGGTGAGTATCCTACTCACCGTTTCCCAAAAACTTAAACTTGCTTAAAATTTATGCTAACGCGCCTTTAGCCGTTTCGACTAACGCAGTGAAAGCAACCTTATCATGTACAGCGATGTCGGCAAGGATCTTACGATCGATTTCAACAGACGCTTTCTTCAAACCGTTGATGAAACGGCTGTATGATAAACCATTTTGACGTGAAGCCGCATTGATTCGTGCAATCCATAATTGACGGAATTGACGTTTTCTTTGACGACGGTCACGATATGCATATTGACCAGCTTTTGTTACAGCTTGGACCGCTACGCGATAAACACGTGAACGAGCACCGTAGTAACCTTTGGCCTGCTTTAATACTTTTTTATGACGAGCGCGTGCAATTGTACCGCGTTTTACTCTAGCCATGATTTAGTCTCCTGTCTTAAACGTAAGGTAACATGCGTTGGATAAGCTTAGTATCCGCATCATGAACTAATTTTTTGCCACGTAAGTGACGTTTACGTTTAGTACTCTCTTTCGTCAAAATGTGACGCAAGTGAGACTGTTTTGATTTGAAACGACCAGACGCTGTCTTACGAAAACGCTTGGCTGCTCCAGAGTTGGATTTCATTTTAGGCATTGCTAAAACTCCGCATTGTTAAATAACCGAATATTTTGCAGATATATCGGTGGTTAATGTTTGCAGTTCGGTGTTAATGATGTGCAGTCATTAAACTTGTAAACCGAGACTACTTCTTAAGTGGGGCCAACACCATAATCATTTGTCTTCCCTCAACTCGATTGGGGAAAGATTCACAATTTGCAACTTCTTCTAAGTCCGTGCGTACACGTTTTAGCAAGTCAATTGCGATGTCTTGGTGAGCCATTTCACGTCCGCGAAAACGGATTGTGACCTTGGCTTTGTCACCAGCCTCCAGAAAGCGACGCAGGTTGCGCAGTTTGACCTGGTAATCGCCTTCATCAGTGCCAGGGCGAAATTTAATCTCCTTGACCTGAATTTGCTTCTGTTTTTTCTTTTGCTCTTTTAGAGCTTTACTCTTCTCAAAAAGGAATTTCCCATAATCCATGACTTTGCAAACCGGTGGTTGCGCGTTAGGACTAATCTCAACAAGGTCTAAACTTGCCTCGTCTGCTTGTGCCTGAGCTTCCGCTAGTGTCACAATCCCAACTTGTTCACCGTCCTTGCCAATCAAACGAACTTCGTTTGCGTTAATTTCGTCATTGATGCGAGCTTTGTCGCTCTGAGCCTTATTGTTAGCGCCTTTAATGAGCTATTCCTCCAAGAGATTTAATTAAGTACTTTGTCTGCGATCTCGCTTTGGGCTTTAGTTAGGAAATCTGCAATTTTCATTTTTCCTAGATCTTCACCCTTACGAGTCCTTACTGCAACCTCGCCGGCTTCCATTTCTTTATCGCCGACAACTAGCATATAAGGCACACGCTGCAATGTGTGTTCGCGGATTTTAAAGCCAATCTTCTCATTTCTCAAGTCCGGTTTGACTCTAATTCCACTTTCTTGCAAAGATTTTACCACTTTTTGACAATAATCACTCTGTTTATCGGTAATATTTAATACGACTGCTTGAGTGGGTGCTAACCACAGTGGGAAAAAGCCCGCGTATTCTTCGGTCAAAATACCAATAAAGCGTTCTAATGAGCCCAAAATAGCGCGGTGGATCATCACGGGCACTTTGCGCTCACCATCTTCCGCGACATACGTCGAACCCAAACGTCCCGGCATTGAGAAATCAAGCTGAACGGTACCGCACTGCCAAGCGCGATCCAAACAGTCATACAAGGTAAACTCTATTTTGGGGCCGTAGAAAGCCCCCTCACCTGGCTGATATGCAAACTCAATATCATTCGCTTTTAGTGCTTCAGCCAACGCGGCTTCAGTCTTGTCCCAAATCTCGTCACTGCCCACGCGCTCTTCTGGACGGGTTGATAGTTTGACCACAATTTTTTCAAAACCAAAAGTGGCATACGTCGAATAAACCATTTTGATACAAGCCGACACTTCATCCAAAATTTGCTCTTCTGTACAAAAAATATGCGCATCGTCTTGGGTAAACCCACGCACTCGCATCAGACCATGCAACGCACCAGAAGGCTCATTGCGGTGACAACAACCAAACTCAGCCATACGCAGTGGTAGGTCGCGGTAGGATTTCAAACCTTGGTTGAAGATTTGTACATGACCTGGACAGTTCATGGGTTTGATGGCGTATTCGCGTTTTTCAGATTCAGTGGTAAACATGTTTTGGGCGTATTTACCCCAGTGTCCTGATTTTTCCCACAACACACGGTCCATCATCAACGGACCTTTCACCTCTTGATAATCAAACTGGCGTAATTTGTTACGAACGAATGCTTCAAGCTCGGTATAAATCGTCCAGCCGTCATTATGCCAAAACACCATACCTGGCGCTTCTTCTTGCCAATGGAATAAATCGAGCGTTTTACCAATTTTACGGTGATCGCGCTTCTCTGCTTCTTCTAAGCGATTGAGGTAGGCTTTAAGTTGCTTTTTGTCTGCCCATGCTGTGCCGTAAATGCGTTGTAGCATTTTGTTTTCGGCATTGCCACGCCAATATGCGCCGGCCACTTTTTGAATTTTAAAATGCTGACAAAAACGCATGTTAGGTACGTGCGGACCACGACACATATCAATGTATTCTTCGTGTATGTATAGTGCTGGCGTTTCATCTTTTCCAATATTCTCATCCAAGATTTCCATCTTGTAAGATTCACCGCGTTGCGCGAACGTATCATAGGCTGTTTGCCACGGACCCACTTGCTTGACCACATCATAAGACGTCTTTGCAAGCTCTAACATACGCTTTTCAATTTTGTCTAAATCATCTTGGGTCAATGAGTGGTCAAGGTCAACGTCATAATAAAAACCATTATCGATAACAGGACCAATTGCCATTTTCACATCTGGGAATAATTGCTTGATAGCATGACCAATTAAGTGAGCACAAGAGTGACGGATGATGTCTAAGCCTTCATCATCCTTGGCTGTAATGATCTGTAAGTGCGCATCTTCGGTAATAAGATCAACTGCGTCGGCTAATTCACCGTTTATCTTCCCCGCGATGGTCGCTTTGGCGAGACCAGGGCCAATGTCTTGAGCAACATCTAGAATGGAAACAGGTTGAGGAAAACTGCGTTGAGAGCCGTCTGGCAACGTAATGACTGGCATAGTGTGTCCTTGAACAGTGGTGACACCTACGTAGTGCCACTTGTATAATAAAAAATAAAGCCACTGGCTGAGTGGCTTCTACAAATTTTGCGCCGTATTATAACGATAGCAATGGTTTTGATGCAAATTAACTTTGGTTTAGGACAGACATGCACAGACTTCATGTGGTGACAATATTGATGTATGGCTGGTTGGGGTGTTTGTTCTTTCCCCTTACAGCGCTAGCAACCCCATCAGACTGGACGATCAAAACAGAACGCTACAGGATCTTGGTCAGTGTGCAAAAAACAGATGAACAGTATTTTGCAGTCAATGCCAAAATGTATGTCCGTGCGACGCCTGTGGCATTTTTTGCTTTGTTAGACAATGCGGATCGTGATTGTTCGTGGTTAGCAAATTGCAAAAAAATTACGATCCTCGATCGTTCTTTACCCAATTTTCGTTTCGTTCATACTCAGTTTTCCAGTCCATGGCCGGCGAAGGACAGAGACATGTATACCAAATCCGAACACGTTTTTTCCGCCGACAAATCACATTTATCCATTCATATCACCGATATTTCTTCAGCCTACCCTGCCAATGACAATGTCATAACCTTGCAAAATGTTGAAGCGCAGTGGTCAATGACGCACCAATTTGACCAGTGGTATGAATTGAATTATTACGCCAAAGCATCCGTTGGAGGCTGGATCCCAAATTGGTTGGGTGAAGAATTGCTGATCTCTTCGACCCACGATACGTTTAAATCTCTTAGAAACCTTCTACATAACGTGGAACCCTAATGCAAAAGCTCTATTTGTTTTGTCTGTTATCCCTCACCTTATTGCTTAATGGTTGTTGGCAAAGTGCGACCATTGAGTCTGCAACGTCTGATTATGCGAGTCGACTCAGTCGAGTGTTAGGCATCGAGGTTGCTATTCCCTCGCCCAACGTGGCACTGCACTACCCAGATAGTCAAGCGCGGCAACTTACCATCCCTAGAAAAACCATTAAACTTTCCGAGTTTTATGCCATCAACAACTGCCCACTCGCGCCTTTGATCGCCCAGCGTAATACGGCTTTAGGCAAGGTTGAAACCCCTTCACGTCGCTACGTATATGAACTTGACGTCATTGCTGCCTTGGAGAGTTGTGCCACTCAGGTCAGCGCAGAACAAACTCATATCCGCAGTAAATTGGATGAGCTTCTCCGTCATAAGCGCTCTGTCCTGCCTATGGTAAGATCGCAATTGCTACAAGACAGCGAAGCGCTTCGCCTAGGAACGGGATTTAGTCAT
>JBEVCF010000133.1:0-4894 GCA_040514355.1 Glaciecola sp. | reverse complement strand
GCGAAGGGATGACGGAGACCAGACTTGCTTTGGATTTTTTGGCTGATTTATCAGAGCGAAACGCATTGACCTATCACGATATTGAAACCCACCTTGCGGCGATCGAAAAACATCGTTTACTCGCGAAAATGTGGCGTACTCAGCGGTATATTAGCCAGACACTACCCATCCTGACTGATGCATTAAACACTGTTGATGTCGTCGCGAAATGTACCAGTCAGCAGTGGTCTGATAAACAAATGATATTAAGGAATGTGTTAAACATGTTTTTTGTTGAACAAATTCAAGGCATCGGCAGTCAACTCAATGCCTATCATTATCAACTCTCACCTTTATTGCAACGCATAAGCGATGAGGTATATTTAGCACCAGCTGTACGGGCATATTGGGCATCACATTACCAACAGGGTTTTGATACCTACCAAGCAAGTATCAAGGCTCACGTAAAAGCATGGCAAAACATTTTACAACCATGCAGTTAAACTCACATCACCAAGCTGGTGGCACTAATTAGTATGGTCCCTGCACTACGTTTGGGCTGAACCAGTCGCTGTAATAAAAATACCCAGCGCGAAAATAAAAGATAGTTTGACCATCAATTACCGCCCTATCTTGCCAATTACCATAATAGTGCGAGTTTGGTGATTCTGGCATTACCCGGCCTACACTTTGCAAAAATGGTGTAGCAGACACATCAACACTTAGTAACTCCAGACTATACGTTTCACTGTAGCCGAAATCACCTTCACGATTAAAAGACCACGCAATCACTGGCAGCGCAAACCAGTGTTCAGTTGCACTTTTAGGTAAATAGGTCAATGCTTTGTAATTAAATTCAGCCGGTGTCGCGCTATTAGGATAGATCACTTCATTTACAATACGAGGCTCTCCAGACACATCAAATAGAGCAATTTTCGTCCCCTCTTCTACCTCTGCTTCAGTCACAAACGAATCCTCAAGGAAGCGTTGGGGGTCAACATTTTGACCGACCCCCAACACAAATGCCTCAGAAATAGGTTGTAAATAAGATGAAAAACCAGGCATTTCAAGCTCGCCAGTAATTGCAGGGCTAGTAGGATCCCGTAAATCAATTACATAAAGTGGATCAATACGTTCAAACGTGACTACGTAGGCAGTATCCCCAAAATAACGAACGGCGGTAATATCCTCATTAGGCTTGCCAATTTCATTCGGTTGAATCGCATTGGGTATCCCACCTACTTTGGGTAAAAGGCGATCTTGCGCAGCTAAACTGTATATGGAAAGTGTGTGATCCAAGCGATCATCAATGTCAGTTGTCGTCTGAGTGCTGACAACGCGCAGATGGGTGGCGTTGGCTGAGAAACGCAAATGTGGATTATTCCATCCTAGGTGACCATCAACTATAGCACTACCGTTATAGTTAAACCCTTGCGTTGGATCACGGTCAAAATGATGGACCACCGTTTGTTCGGATGCACCAGAGTCATCGGTGTATTGATATTGTGTGCCATATAAGAAAATATCATCCGGGGTAGCATATACACCATCCACTAAACCATTCACGCAGGTTGATATAAATTCAGCAGGATTATCCAGATCAATAACCGTCATGGTTAACAAACCATAATACCCGTCTGAGTCAGTATAATTCTCAGGTACATAACATTGTTCGGCATTGACCAGTTGGGTCGTACTTGTTTCGCCACTTTGTGTAAGGGTAATTTCAGGTAGGTAAACATCAAGATCTAATGCTTCAAAATAGGCGAGATTGGCTCGACGTTGTTCATCTGTGGTAGCAAGGGGTCGTACCGTACCACTGGTATCGACATGGGAGCTAATTACAATCAAGCGATTATCGACACGACGTGTTGTGAGCAGGTTACCTTCAATTTCCATTAATACTTGAGAAGTAATATTTTCAGGAACACTGACATCGAAAAAATGCAATCCAAAAGTACTGCTAGATTCTAAAAATAAGCCTACATCGTAATAAGAAACTTGATTTATTAATGTACTCACTAAGGTATCGTTGTATAAATACAGTTCGGCTGGAGTAAAGTTGGGTGTTGTTTTATCAAACGTGATAGGCGCAAGCGCCGCTAGGCTATTGTCACCTTGCTTAGCCAACACGCGAATACCCGTTATTTGATTATCGACATAAGGCACAGATGTGGCCGATATCTCAGGTAAAGGTTTAGCGTTTACTTCCCCCTCCCAGCTGGCAATGGCAAACAAATGCGTACCATTGTATTTAATGATGTCAGCCTCATCGACACCGTTTTCTTGTGTCACGGTTACAGAAAAGTCACGTTGAGACATAGACGGAGCAGCGGCCACATCTGCTTCTAAGACTGTTTCCGAATGTTCTACGCCGCCATTTTTGGCATAACTGCCATTTTGTAAAGAGTTTAGTAACTCTGCACCCATAACAGGTCGCAATTTGACCAGCTCAACTTGTGCAGGGTTAATATCAGGTAAAGCTGCTGGCTCAATGGGAACAACAGGCTCGACAAAAGAAGATGAAGAGGAACCACCCCCACAAGCACTTAAAAGGGTCAAGCCAAGCAAAATCAAAACGAGTTTTTGATGTGTATGCGTCATACCAAAGTCATAAAAAAGAAATCTTACGATCGGTTATAACAACCAAGTACAAAACAGTAAACAAAAATCTAAGAGAATGTTTACACTGGAAATAACGAAAGGAAATAATAAACAGTAAAGAGTGGTAGGACTAGGCAGATTCGAACTGCCGACCTCTACCATGTCAAGGTAGCGCTCTAACCAACTGAGCTATAGTCCTAAAGTCACGCTTGTGCGTTGAAGTGCGCGTATAATAGTCACCCCGTTCGCATATATCAAGCATAAAATGCATTTAAAATTGAAAATCTTGCATTTTGTCTATTATCTCACCAGAAGCTGTCCATTGCATAAACAATTCTCCCAGGCGATCACTTTCAGACAATATCGTTTGCCAGTACTTTATTCGTTCTTGAGCAGGAATATTTTGAAAATCTTTGCGATCTGAAATTTTGCCGTATGGTAGTGCAGCAACAAATTCATCGCTAGGTACTAACATGACAGTATGTTCATAAGATGCAGTATGCGGTGTCCGACCTTTAAGGTGTTTATCAAACCAACCTGGTATAGGATTAGCATAAAAATGTGGATATAAAGTGAGCGCGTCTTGAGGTTTAGGCGCTAACACTTTTAGATCAAAGTGATAATCGATAATCCCACCATCGCGATACATCCCATTAGGTGCACCAGCGATATCTCTGATCCCTTCCATCACCATAGGAATAGAGCCAGAGGCTAATAATGCATCTGCAAGGTTAGCTTGCGACATCGGAATATAGGTATTACCAAGATCACTGGGGTCAAAAAAATCAATTTTACGGGTCCCAAATGTCACACGCTCATAAAAACGCTTAAGATGCTTTCGACTGAACCAATTACCCGTGGCACTCGTCAACAAGCCCAATAACTGTTTGTGTTTTTGTTCAAATCTTGTCAAACCAGTGGTACGAGCTGTGATAAAGTGCGCAAAGAAACGTGGATTGTGCAAAATCTCATCTACCCCATGCTCTCCAAGCATCACATCAAGAATTTCTCTTGCTGAGTGACTGATATCACTTGGTGTTGGTTGCTCACAGTACGTTGTTTGGGAATAGTGATGGGCCAACCGATTAATAGCTGAAAGCGGGTTAGCCTGAGTCAAACAAGCACTGCGAAACGCACCAGCAGACGTGCCAACGATATCGACAGCATGGGTTGAACTGGCAAAAAATTCCGGTACGATAACGCGGTCTAAACCGGCCAAGACAAACCATTTTGGCCCTCCAGAAGCGCCTAAAATAGTGTGAAACAATTCGGGTACAAATCCGTGCTTGTGGATGATTTGCTGTGCTTTTTTACCGGCGAAAATAGTTAGCATGGCATATAGACATAAAAGTAAAGTAAATTTCTTACACAGTTTAAGGAAAAAGCCACACAAATAAACTAAATTTTAAAACATTCATCCACATCTGGCACGCTTTATCAAAATACATCACAATTCTAAAATTACAAACCTTTGAACGCTTTTTAGTGGAAATGTAAAAAAAATGTTTATCCTGTTGAAAACCTTGTAAGCCAGTAAAAATCTGCCATTTATTCAGTTATCGTGCAAAACAAGCACAACTATTGGTTATTTTTTAACCAATTCAGTAAGAAACCATGTTTTTACTAGACCAATGTCGCAATTGGACACTTGCCCACAAAGTTATCCACAGTTTTAGTGGATAAGTGACGAGCCGATGTCATCGATTTCATACAATATTGGGATGTGCAAAAGTAATCAATTTACGGTTTGTTTTGTAGGATATCACTTACAAATTTTGATTAAACTGCTTTTGTTGCGTTAGCAATAAACGTGGTTTTTGGGTAAACTTTACCTTAACAATGAAAGAGGCAAATCATGGTCAAAATATCAGGTATCAAAAACTGCGATACGATGAAAAAAGCGTTGCGCTGGTTAGATGCTCAACACATTCCATACGAATTTATTGATTACAAAAAGTCAGCTGTGAGTGACACATGGATCGCAAACATGTTAGCACAACATGGTCTGGATACCATTGTGAATAAACGCGGCACGACATTTCGCAAATTGGATGAACAGACAAAAGCAGAGCTTAATGAAGAGAATGCTGTTGCTTTGTTATGTGAACATACTTCGATGATAAAACGCCCTATTCTTGAAAAAGACGGCGCGTCTGTGGTTGGTTTTTCAGCAGAAAAATATGAGGCATTTTTTAATGAGTGATGTGATTAACTTGTGCCAAGCACTCATTCGTGAGCCATCAGTAACACCAGAAGATAAAAATTGTCAACCTATGATGGCACAACGTCTCGCCCCCCTAGGGTTTAACAT
>JBEVCF010000132.1:0-19664 GCA_040514355.1 Glaciecola sp. | reverse complement strand
GAGATATACTGCTCCGTCGCACTGTCATCGACCGGAGGTAGTGGCGTGAGTGCGAGTGCATGAACGGGTATTGGAGCAGTCAGAATGGCATGTTCATCAGCTTTGGTGATCTCGCCATCTGGGGTATAAAACTTCAAGCCATTGCGATCAAATGGGATATGAGAACCGGTGACCATAATACAAGGAATACCTTGTTGCATCGCTGCAAAAGCGAGAGCGGGAGTAGGTAACACGCCGTGATAATTGACATGTATGCCATTTGCTTCAAGGATCGTGATGATCGATTGAGCCATTTGTGGCGAGCTGGGACGATTATCAATCCCGACCGCTACATGAGTAAATGCATAGTTAGCTTGCATGGCATGCAAAAATGCTAATGTAAAGGCTTGGCAAGTGAGCGGGGTAAAATCGGTTACCAGGCCACGAGCACCGGAGGTACCAAATTTAACACCAGAATTTGCGATGACAGCACTGCATTGCATATTGATCCGTCCTTAGAATGTTTATGAGTATTATAAAATGCATTAGTTTACAATATGAAATAGATTCATCAAGGTAAGAAATAAAAAACGCCTATATCGCTGTGTCTTTTGTTAAGAGTAGACTGCGTTATATAGGCGTTGTGATACAAGCTAGTATTTACATCTTGACTAGATAGCGACCCGTAACGGTGCCGGCCATGATATTTTTCGCGGCAGCGACACAATCTTCCAACGCAATCGTATGAGTCAGTTGATTAAACACACCTGGATCAATTTCCGTCGCCAAATCATGCCATGCTTGTTGGCGTTTTGCTTGGGGGCAATACACTGAGTCAATACCTAACAAACTCACATTACGCAAGATAAATGGGGCAACTGACGCCGGTAAATCCATGCCCTGCGCCAAACCACAAGCTGTTACCACACCCCCGTACTGTGTATTCGCGATAATGTTAGCCAGTGTATGACTACCCACTACATCAACCGCACCAGCCCAGTCTTGTTTACCTAAAGGACGCGCTTTTTCAGCATATTCAGCGCGATCCATAATGTCACTAGCACCTAATGCTTTGAGGTAATCGGCTTGTTCGGGTTTGCCACTGAGTGCCGTGACGGCATAACCGCGTTTGGCAAGGATAGCGACGGCGATAGAGCCCACCCCACCTGTGGCACCTGATACGATCACTTTGCCGCTGTCAGGCGTGACGCCCGCTGTACGTAGCGCATTGCAACACAGCATAGCAGTATAGCCTGCAGTACCGATACTCATGGCTTGTTCAGGCGTTAAACCAGCAGGGAGTTTAATTAACCATTTACTTTTGACTCTGGCCTGTTCTGCTAAACCACCCCAGTGTTTTTCTCCGACACCCCAGCCGTTCAGCACGACGGTGTCACCGACTGCAAAATCTGCAGATTCAGACGCACTGACCGTACCGACAAAGTCGATCCCAGGCACCATAGGATAGGATTTGGCAATCGGTGCAGACGCAGTCAGTGCCAGTGCATCTTTGTAATTTAAGGTAGAGTAGGCGATATCCACCGTAACATCACCTTCTGGTAAATCAGAAACGGCAACGTCCTCAATCGCAACTTGTTTGTCTTCACGTAATACTATCGCTTTCATTTTTTATTATTTCCTTGCTTCGGGTGGAGACATACCATACGCCCCGTCAACACAAAGGTAAACAGGGCGGGTAAAAAAGACTTAGATGAGACCTTTTTGCGTCATGATATCTTTGATTTCATCAAGGCTGGCCGGATCATCAATTGTGGATGGCACAACATACGGTTGGCCATCTGCCATTTGGCGTAAGATTTTACGTAAGATTTTACCTGAACGCGTTTTCGGTAAACGACCGACAATGAGCGCTTCTTTGAAACAGGCAATGGGACCAATTTGTTTGATCATCATCGCTTTTAACTCTGCAAATAGGGTCACTTCATCGATTTCTACGCCGTCTTTTAAGATAACTAATCCGACCGGGAGTTGCCCTTTTAATTCATCTTTAACACCAATGACAGTACACTCTGCGACCGCCTGGTGATCAGCCACTACTTCTTCCATTTCACCCGTACTCAAACGGTGACCTGCGATATTTATCACATCATCAGTCCGGCCCATAATAAAGACATAACCGTCTTCATCAATATAGCCACCATCGCCTGAACAATAATAACCTGGGAATTCGGTTAGATAACTTTCTTTGAAGCGGTCGAAATTGCCCCAAATAGAAGGCAAGCAGCTTGGTGGTAATGGCAGTTTAATCGCAATCGAACCTTGCGTTCCTGCAGGTAATTCCTCTCCCGCATCATCCAGTACGACCACGTTAAAGCCCGGGGTAGGCAGTGTGGCAGAGCCCGGCTTAGGTGGCTTGGCTTCCACGCCTAGTAAGTTCCCACAAATCGCCCAACCTGTTTCGGTTTGCCACCAGTGATCGATCACGGGTTTATCAACTTTTGCGACTGTCCATTCGTAAGTCGGAGGATCGAGACGTTCACCTGCCATGAAGATATTGCGCAAGTGACGCAAGTCATATTGTTTGACCAATTCACCTTCTGGATCTTCTTTTTTGATCGCGCGGAACGCGGTTGGTGCAGCAAATAATGTCGTGACTTTGTATTCTTCACACATGCGCCAGAAACCACCAGCGTCAGGTGTGCGAACGGGTTTGCCTTCATATACAACCGTGGTGCAGCCTTTCAGTAATGGTCCATATACGATGTATGAATGGCCGACAACCCAACCCACATCAGAGGCTGCCCAGTACACATCACCAACATCAACATTATAAATCGCTTTCATTGAGTAATGCAGTGCAACCGCATGTCCCCCATTGTCTCGCACCACGCCTTTTGGTGTGCCGGTGGTACCCGAAGTATAAAGAATGTAGAGCGGATCGGTACCTTGTACCGCAACCGGTGCGACGGGCTTAGCTGCGGCCACACATGCAAGCCAGTCAGCATCGTGCTCTCGGTCTAGCTCTGCAGTCACCTGAGGACGTTGGAAGATGATGACGCTGTCAGGCTTATGTGTCGCTTGTTCTATAGCTGCATTGATCAAGGGTTTGTAAGGAATAATTTTCTGGATTTCAATCCCACACGATGCCGTCACGATGACTTTAGGTCTAGCATCATCGATGCGCACTGCTAATTCATTAGGCGCAAAGCCTCCAAACACCACTGAGTGGATGGCACCTAAGCGTGCGACTGCGAGCATCGCGACCACTGCCTCTGCAATCATCGGCATGTAGATCACGACGCGATCGCCTTTTTCAACCCCTTTATCCTGCAAGGCACCAGCAAATAAAGCCACTTTCTCTTGTAGTTGTGCATAGGTAATGATGGCTTTGGTATCTGACACAGGCGAGTCATAAATCAACGCAGCTTGGTCGCCACGACCTTGTTCCACATGATAATCGACGGCCATGTAACACGTATTCATTTCACCGTCAGCAAACCAGCGATCCATGCCATTTTCATCTTTGCTAAGGATCTGTTGTGGTTGTTTAAACCATGGTAGTGCAGCTGCTTTCTCACCCCAAAAAATTTCAGGCTCGGTGATCGATTGGTTATATTCAGTGTTGTATGACATAAGGGTAGGGTTTCCATACGTAAATTTATTGTAATGCGGATGTTATACGAAAAAAGGCTTGTAAAAGCTAGTTCAGTACGACCAAAGGATAGGTCAATAGGAGGAGATAAAAGTGCCGAAAAAGGAGGAAAAATAGTCGCTATTTAAGGTTGCGTCATACATCGCAACACCCGTTTACACTTTTCTTAGCACACGTGATTGAGTTGTGCATGGGAGCTCTTATACTAGGTAGGTAAAGTTGTTCAATAGGATGTAATATGAATATGGCAGAGTTAGCTTTAGAATACGTTTTTAGTATCCCGATTTTTCTGATTGTATTAGTGGTCGTACTACTAAAGTACTCCATCAAATTTGTACCGCAAAACCGCGCTTTTATTATCGAACGCTTTGGCAAGTATCAGTCGACGCGAGAGGCAGGGCTAAATTTTCTGTTTCCCTTTATTGATATGGTCGCAGCTGACCGCAGCCTCAAAGAGCAGGCGGTGGATGTGCCTGAACAATCAGCGATCACCAAAGACAACATTAGCTTAGCTGTCGATGGCGTGCTGTATTTTCGGGTACTGGATCCCAAAAAAGCAACGTATGGTGTGGAAGACTATGTGTTTGCAGTTACTCAGTTAGCCCAAACGACTATGCGTAGTGAGATTGGCAAAATGGAGCTGGATAAAACGTTTGAAGAGCGCGATATGCTCAACGCTAACATTGTTTCTGCGATCAACCAAGCCTCGGCACCGTGGGGGATCCAAGTCATGCGTTACGAAATTAAAGACATCACTCCGCCATCGTCGGTGATGGAAGCCATGGAAGCACAAATGAAAGCAGAGCGGGTTAAACGCGCCCAGATCTTGGAGTCAGAAGGTGACCGCCAAGCCGCTATCAATCGTGCTGAAGGGGAAAAACAATCGGTTGTATTGGCAGCAGAAGCCGAACGAGCTGAACAAATTTTACGGGCAGAAGGGGAGGCTAAAGCCATTATCGCGGTGGCCGAAGCCCAAGCAGAAGCTTTAAAATTAGTCGGTGAACAAGCGAATACAACTGAAGGTCAAAAAGCCATCCAGTTGGATTTGGCTACCAAGGCGATTGAAGCTAAACAGGCCATTGCTAAAGAATCGTCAGTGGTGTTACTACCCGATGGTGCATCTGATGCAGCCAGTTTGGTTGCTCAAGCTACGACCATCATTAACAAGTTAAATACAGGTAAATCAGTATGAACTGGATCATGAATAACCTAGCCGAAACCTTGTTTTTGGTTGGTTTATTGTTTTTAATTATCGAAGTGACTGTATTGAGCTTCTCTACGATTATTTTATTTATGATTGGTGCCAGTTTCATTTTAACCGCACTATTAGTGTATGGCGGTGTGGTTGATGAGAACTTACTCAATGCAATTTTCAGTGTGGCGATCCTCACTGTGGTATTGAGTGTTGGTTTGTGGAAAACGTTCAAGCGCCTGCAAAATCAACAAGATGACAAGCCCGTTACCTCGGATTTGGTCGGTTTGGTATTTGTTTTACCCGATGCGGTAGGTCCGGATAAAACCGTTTCTTATGAATATTCTGGTATTACCTGGCAAGTTCAGGCTGACGTAGATATTGCAGCCAAAACTAAGGTCGTCGTCACTGCGGTTGCAGTAGGCACATTGACGGTAAAAGTGTTAGACTAGCAGCATGAAAGACGTATCTGCCTATCAACAAGCGATTTTGCAAGCCATGGGGATCCCTCAGTGGCGTTTGCGTGATGATGATGCCTTGTCCACTAAAGCACGGTCCCAAGCTCAGACAGAACCCCAAAAAGCGGACGGCCTTGCTACACCTACTCCCACACTGAGCTTGCATGACGACTCAACGAGGATCATGCAAGACTTCGCTATCGCATTCGCGCAAGCCGCCACACTGCCAGTGTGTTTCGTACATTCAGATGTGGTTCTAAACGCACAAGGACTGGGTTTTCCTGAGCATATGACTGGTTCGCAAAAACGTACCTTGTGGCGTTTAATGAACCAGCAAATTTCTGCTTAGCGCATGGAACAGCCTACACCACTTTGCCAAGCACTTGCTTTAAGCGACCGTCGGCAAGCGTATGCAATGATGGTCGCGGCGCAACCTCATCATTGGAGTTTCGCGACATTTGAAAGTAGTCTTGAATCACCGTATGAAGCCATCGGTTTGTATCAACAGCGTGAACTGCTCGGTTTTTACATCATACTACCGACCGAAATTGCAGGCCACCGAGAAGTGACGCTCATGGAAATTGTGGTTGGGCCTGCCTATCAAAGACTCGGCTATGGTAGGCAATTACTACAACACTTGTTACGTACTGCAAAACAGCGTGATTGGTCTGAGATCTGGTTGGAGGTCCGCAGCTCTAATACCCCTGCTTGCGCACTGTATCAACAAATGGGCTTCGTACAGACGCAAATTCGCAAACAATACTACCCGGTTCCTGAGTCTCCTAACCAACGTGAAGATGCACGAGTGATGTGTTGGCGTCCATAGTCACTAGGTCCGACTTAGGTTTCACCTGCATCGTCTTTCTACTCCACACTTATTCGTTCTACGCAGCACTAACGGTCTGAGCGCTTAGCTACAAATATTCGGAAATCGTCTGCAACAATGCTGCTTGATCAAACGGTTTCGCTAGGTGAGCATTCATGCCAGCGTGCAAACACGTTTGTTTGTCTGAAGCTTGAGCATTCGCTGTCAGAGCGATGATCGGCACATCACGACAATATGGTATATCTCGGATCAACTTCGTGGCACTGACGCCATCCAAAACCGGCATCTGCATGTCCACGAGGATAAGGTCATAGGGACAATGCCCTTGCGATAACTCATCTACTGCTTGCTGGCCATTATCTAAGACCGTGACATGTCCGTTGAGGTGTTGCAGCATTTGCACGACAACTTCTTGATTGATCATGTTATCTTCCACCAACAAAAAGTGCTTTCCTGTGAGTTGCCTTGGTTTAGCTAATTCCGGCATATTGAGTGTTGCTAAGTGCACTTTTGCCTTGACTCGACTGATGGTATCAAACAGCGTCGATGGTGTAATGGGTTTGATAAAGTGTCCATCTAAAAGCAACATTTCTTGTTTTTCGTAGGCATCATTCAATTCATTGTTCATCGTGACGACCATGAAAAATAGTGGGATGTCATGTTTTACACATAATTGCTTGAGGTGCTTGACCAGTGCCCAGTCGTGCGGGCTTGCAAGGTGTTTATCGATGAGTACAACATCAAACGGTTTCGTTTCAAAACTCATAAGTATTGCCCTGGCTGCATCTTGCGGGGTAGTCGCGCTTACTGCTGTCCAGCCAAATTGGGAACACATACGCTTGAGAAACACGGTACCCACGTCATTGTGGTTAACGAATAAAAAGTGCAAGTTGCGCATATCGGGCACAGCGTTGGAAAGATTTGCGAACCGCTTAGCGCGCGTTTGGGTGTCGGTTGCTTGCTTAAGGGTTAGCTCAAATGAAAATGTGGAGCCAACACCTATGGCACTGGTCACATGTAATTCACTGTTCATCAATTGCAATAAGCCTTTGGAAATACTCAGGCCCAAACCCGTCCCGCCAAACTCCTTGGAGATATGTCGGTCAGCTTGTTCAAAACTCTCAAAAATCCGGCCTATCTGTTCTTTGTTGAGTCCAATACCCGTATCTGTCACGGAAAAATGAATAATACTTCCATTGGGGACGTGCTCGATAAGTTTGGCTTTGACAATAATATGCCCTTCATGGGTAAATTTGAGTGCGTTATTAGTCAGGTTGACAAGTACTTGCTTGATGCGCACCTCGTCGCCAATAAAGTGCGTCGGTAAGTTTTCATCAAGGTCAAACCAAATGTCTAAAGGTTTATTATCGAGATTGACGGTCATCAGTACTCCGATTTCTCGCATTACTTCATCCAGTGAAAAACGCGTGTGGTTGAGTTGCAGTTTTTGCACTTCGATTTTGCTAACGTCGAGAATGTCGTTGATGATTTGGGTTAATAATTTGGTCGTATTAAAGCCTTCTTTGGCATACCGTAGTTGTCGCAACGACAGAGGTTCATTGACCAATAATTGAAAAAAACCCAAGATGCCGTTCAGTGGTGTTCTGATTTCGTGACTCATGCTGGCTAAAAAGGTACTTTTGACTGACAATGCCTGTTGTGCTTTTTCTTCGGAAGCTATCGCACGCGCAGTTTGCTGGGTCAGGGCATTGAGCGTCTTGGTGATATAGATGGCGAGCACAACAAACAAAATACTGGTCAAGAGTACAATCCAAAACCAAATATCCTCCACAAACATACCCAAAGACACGGTTTGATCAGGTAATGCATAGTACAGATAAATCGGCGGTATTGATGCAGAGAGCGCATTGAAGCCGACTTTGCTAACCAATGTGTTGGCGATTTCACTCGGTTGGTTGTGGGGAAGGGCTTTGAGCGTTCGCCATAAAGTTGGGTCAGTCGTGCTCAATCCAGGCGAATCGTTCAGTAACCAACCCCATGCATCCTGGCCATTGAGATAAAATCCATTGTGATTAATCACCCGAAGTTGCTGACTGGCTAATTGGTCAATATCACTGAATAAACTCTGAGCATAATAGTTAATGACCACAATCCCAGAGCGGTCATCGGCGTAGTCCAATTTTATGATAAACCGCAAGGTGGGTACGATGGGTTGTTCGATTTTACCAAACTCTTGATTGAGATCGAAGGGAGTCACGAAGACACTATTGGGGAGCAAATCTAAGGATTGTCTGACATAATCGCGCTCACGTTTATTTTGCAGTAAATTGTCAACCTTTGGTGGATAGCCAACATTTTGGCGTGCAACTCTAATTTTTTCCATACCGCTGCTATCAATATAGCGGATTTGTTGTATGTTTGGTGCAAAGGTGAGTAAATTCAACCAGTCTTGCTGTAATGTCTGAGTAGATTGTGCTGAAGGGCTACTTAAAAACTGAGTCAATGTACTGGCATACCTGACGCGTTGTAGTTCCTGGCTGACGTATGTGAGCTCGCGTTTAAGGGCGTTTTCTACTAAGGATAGTTGGTTATAACCGCTCAGTTTTAGCTCTCTTTGCTGACTGTTTAAGTGAGTGGTGTATTCGTTGAATAGCAATAACCAAAAGAGCAGAACACAAACAATGGCCGGCACTGATATGCGCAAATAAGAAAGCCACGTTTTGCTCATGAACATCCTTCCATAGAAAATATATTTCGTAATAAATGCACTATACATGCATATGGCGTAAATGTAACCCGCAAAGAAATAACAAATCTTATTTTTCGATGTGTGTTTTTATAAGGTATAATACGCGTTTTCCAATATCGACCACATTATATCTATAGGGTTTTACGCGCATGGCTGATAGCACTTTTCTTTCTGAAATAAACAAACGGCGTACGTTTGCGATTATTTCTCACCCTGATGCCGGTAAAACTACCATCACCGAAAAAGTATTACTGTTCGGCAACGCCTTACAAAAAGCGGGTACTGTCAAAGGCAAAAAATCTGGCCAACACGCCAAATCAGATTGGATGGAAATGGAAAAAGAGCGGGGGATTTCAGTCTCGACCTCTGTGATGCAATTCCCTTATGGTGATAATTTGGTGAATTTACTGGATACGCCGGGACACGAGGATTTCTCCGAAGATACCTACCGTACGTTAACGGCGGTAGATTCGTGCCTCATGGTCATTGATGCCGCAAAAGGCGTTGAAGATCGTACTCGTAAATTAATGGAAGTCACGCGTTTGCGTGACACCCCGATCGTAACCTTCATGAACAAGCTCGACCGTGACATACGTGATCCGCTGGAATTGTTAGACGAAGTGGAAGCTGAACTCAACATTATGTGTGCACCGATTACATGGCCCATTGGCTGTGGAAAGTTATTCAAAGGGGTGTACCACATTGAACGCGATGAAACGATTTTGTATCAAACCGGTATGGGGCACATTATCCAGGATGTACGCATTATAAAAGGGTTAGATAACCCCGATTTGGATGCAGCGGTGACCAGTGATCTTGCTGAGCAGTTGCGCGAAGAGTTAGAACTGGTGCAAGGTGCGTCTAATCCCTTTGACCATGAAATGTTTATGGCCGGTGAGCTAACCCCTGTGTACTTTGGTACTGCCTTGGGTAACTTTGGTGTGGATCACATGTTGGATGGTTTGACCCAGTGGGCACCGACGCCACAAGGTCGTGAAACAGAAGGTCGCAGGGTGGATGCAGCAGAAGAAAAATTCTCTGGCTTTGTTTTTAAGATCCAAGCCAATATGGATCCCAAACACCGTGACCGCATTGCGTTTTGTCGCATCGTGTCAGGCAAGTACCAAAAGGGTATGAAAATGAAACACACGCGGATCGGTAAAGATATTCGCGTGTCTGACGCCCTGACGTTTTTAGCAGGAGATCGTGCGCTGTTAGAAGAAGCTTATGCCGGCGATATTATTGGGTTGCACAACCACGGCTCAATTCGGATTGGTGATACCTTTACCGCAGGAGAGGACCTGCGCTTTACTGGGATCCCCAACTTTGCGCCAGAGCTATTCAAGCGCATTCGCCTCAGAGATCCTCTCAAAATGAAGCAACTCCAAAAAGGCTTGATTCAACTTGCTGAAGAAGGTGCGGTACAGGTCTTTCGTCCTCTTGCCAATAACGATTTGATCGTGGGCGCCGTTGGGATCCTGCAATTTGACGTTGTTGTGGCTCGTTTAAAGGCCGAATACAATGTGGATGCAATTTATGAATCGGTGGGCGTTGCTACCGCCCGTTGGGTGTATGGTAGCGATAAGGCGATTGACGAGTTCCGCCGCAAATCACAAACTAACCTTGCCTTAGATGGCGGTGACAACCTCGCGTATATTGCGCCGACGATGGTCAATTTATCCTTGGCGCAAGAGCGTTTTCCAGACATAACATTTACTGCCACGCGTGAACAATAAAGACTGATATTATGAATATTCAACAATTACTCGTATCCCGTTTTCAATCCGCATTGGTCGCGCTCGGCGTGCCAGACGCTCCAGTACCTGTGAGTAAAGCTACTCGTCCAGGTTGTGGTGAATATCAGTTCAATGGTGCGATGGCCCTTAGCAAACAGCTCAAACGTCCGCCTCGTGATATCGCGCAAATGATCGTCGACGCGGTGGAAATAGATGATGTCGTTTCGCAACTGGAGATCGCAGGTCCAGGTTTTATTAATATTACGCTTGCGCCACAGTGGTTAGCAGCACAATCATTGTCCGCCATTAATGATGCGCGCCTCAATATTGAGCAACAAGCACAACAAACCATTGTCGTGGATTATTCAGCCCCTAATTTAGCCAAAGAAATGCACGTGGGACATTTGCGTTCGACGATTATTGGTGATGGCGTGGTCAAAGCGTTGGAGTTCATGGGCCACAACGTGATCCGGCAAAATCACATGGGTGATTGGGGCACACAATTTGGGATGTTACTCGCGCATCTCAGCGACAAATTGGCTGCCAATGAAGTGGCCGAGACAGCCCTGAGTGACCTAGAAGATTTTTATCGTCAAGCCAAGGTCCGTTTTGATGAGGAAGAGGGCTTTGCTGATCGCGCGCGAGAATATGTGGTGCGTTTACAAGGCGGTGATGCGGATTGTTTGGCGCTATGGCAAAACTTTATCGATGTGTCGATTGAGCATTCCGAAGAGGTCTACCGCAAGCTCAATGTGACCTTGCAAAAAACAGACGTCATGGGGGAAAGTGCTTATAACGACGATTTAGCTGCGGTTATTGCTGACTTACAAACTGCAGGTATCGCAGTGGAAGACCAAGGCGCCCAGGTGGTCTTTTTGGATGAACTGGCAGATAAAAATGGCAAACCAGCCGTGTACATCGTGCAAAAATCAGGTGGAGGCTATTTGTACGCAACCACTGATTTGGCAGCGATCCGCTACCGTTCTAACACACTCAAGGCCAACCGTACCTTGATCTTTACCGATGCGCGTCAAGCACTGCACTTTAAACAAACTGAAATGGTGGCGCGCAAAGCGGGGTTCTTGTCGGCTGCCGAAAGCTATCAGCATTGTCCTTTTGGTATGATGTTGGGCAAAGACGGCAAACCCTTTAAAACTCGCACTGGCGGTACGGTCAAACTCATTGATTTACTCGATGAAGCGGTCGAACGTGCGGCACGGTTACTCGCACAGCGCGATAATGATTTTAGTCCCGACGAATTAACGATGATGGCCGAAAAGATTGGTATTGGCGCAGTGAAATACGCTGACTTGTCTAAAGCTCGTACAACAGATTATGTGTTTGACTGGGACAGTATGTTGTCGTTTGAAGGCAATACCGCGCCATATCTGCAATATGCATATACTCGGATCCAAAGTATTTTTAACAAGGCGGGCGATAGTGTCGATGCTTCCGCAGCGATCTCGATTCAAGTCGATGCAGAAAAAGCGTTGGCGACTAAGTTATTGCAATACCAAGAAGCGATTGAAATCGTAGTCAGCGAAGCAACACCCCATGTGCTATGTACTTACTTGTATGAGTTAGCGAGCTTGTTTATGAAGTTTTATGAGGCTTGCCCAATCTTAAAAGATGATGTGGCGCCTGACGCTAAACAAAGCCGTTTACAATTGTGTCGCTTGACGCAATCTACATTAAGGCATGGCCTAGGATTGTTGGGTATTGAGACGTTAGATAAAATGTAGGTGAGATATGACAAAACTGTTAGCATTTAGCGGCTCATTGAAGGCCGACTCTATCAATCACAAAGCGTTATTAGCAGCCGTGCAAGGGGCGGAAGCTGCTGGTGCAGAAGTTACTGTGGTGCGTTTAAACGATTATCTTGCTCCTTTGTTTAGCGAAGATCTAGAAGCGGAGCTCGGTATTCCAGAACAGGCCCAAGCGTTTAAAGCATTGATGATGGCTCACGACGGTTTTTTAATTGCCTCCCCTGAATACAATGGTTGCTTTACGGCCGCACTGAAAAACGCCTTTGATTGGGCATCGCGTCAAAGCGGTGATGAAAAAGTACTGGCAGCGTTTCGCGGCAAATCCGCCACCTTAATGGCTGCATCGCCAGGGGTCTTAGGTGGATTACGCGGCTTAGTCATGACGCGTATGTTACTGACTCAGCTGGGTGTCACGGTGCATGCAACACAGCTCACCATTGGCAAATTTCACACCTTACTCAATGAGCAAGGCGAGTTAGTGGAAGAAAAAACACTGACAAAATTAGTTGAACACGGCAAATTGGCGGCTACATTTACCAGTCAATTGGCATAATTTTACTGTTACAGGCAGAACCTACTTCATGTTTGAAATTAATCCCATCATGCAACAACTTGCCGATATTCGCGAGCGCACTGATGCGCTTAGGGGGTATCTTTGACTTCGCACAAAAACAAGAACGTTTAGAGGAAGTCTCCCGCGAATTAGAAGATCCCAACATCTGGAATGCACCCGAAAAAGCCCAAGCCTTAGGCAAAGAAAAAGTCGCGCTTGAGCAAGTGGTCGAGACCATTGAAATGCTCGATCAAGGTACCGAAGATGTCGAGGGTTTAGTTGAACTAGCCGTCGAGGCAGAAGATGAAGACACGTTAGTCGAAGCACAAAGTGAGTTAGCCGAACTCGTGGCTAAACTGGAGTTACTTGAGTTTCGTCGCATGTTTTCAGGGCAAAATGACGGCAATGATTGCTATCTTGATATCCAGTCAGGTTCAGGCGGAACAGAAGCACAAGACTGGGCCAATATGTTATTGCGCATGTATTTGCGATGGGGCGAAGAACACGGTTTTAAAACAGAACTGATCGAAGTATCAGAAGGCGAGGTAGCAGGGATCAAATCGGCTACGATCCGCTTTGGTGGTGAATATGCTTTTGGTTGGTTACGCACGGAAACAGGTGTGCATCGTTTAGTCCGTAAATCACCTTTTGATAGCGGTAATCGTCGCCACACCTCGTTTGCGTCCGCCTTTGTGTATCCAGAAATCGATGACGATATCGATATTGAAATCAACCCAGCGGACTTGCGCATTGACACCTATCGCGCGTCAGGTGCGGGTGGGCAGCACGTTAACCGGACCGATTCAGCCGTAAGGATTACACACTTACCAACGAATATCGTGGTACAATGCCAAAACGATCGCTCACAACACAAAAACAAAGATCAAGCATTTAAGCAGCTCAAGGCTAAACTCTACGAATTTGAGCTACAAAAGCAAAATGCAGAAAAACAAGCCTTAGAAGACAGCAAATCCGACATTGGCTGGGGCAGCCAAATTCGTTCTTACGTATTGGATGACTCTCGCATTAAAGATTTGCGGACGGGCGTTGAAAATCGAAATACACAGGCCGTCTTGGACGGTGACTTAGACAAATTTATTGAAGCCAGCTTAAAGTCTGGTTTATAACTCGCTATATGGGTAGATAGGAAGCAAGATGACTGATCAACACCAAGATGAAAACAAACTCATTGCAGAGCGTCGCGCAAAATTAGCTGCGATCCGCGAAAACTGTAGTGCCAATGGTTTTCCCAATCAATTTCGTCGTGAGGCGTATGCAGCTGATTTACAAAGCGAGTATGGCGAGTTGTCCAAAGAGGCTTTAGCTGAACAAGGCACAGTGGTTGCGATTGCCGGGCGTATCATGGCCAAACGGGGCCCGTTTTTGTTGTTGCAAGATATGACAGGGCAGATCCAAAGTTATGCCGATAAAGACACCCAAAAAGATATTAAAGCCAATTATGGGACCTTGGATATCGGTGACATCATTGGTGTCAAAGGCGTCTTACACAAGTCCGGTAAAGGCGATTTGTATGTGAATATGGATGAGTACCAACTCCTGACCAAATCGTTGCGACCATTACCTGAAAAATTCCATGGTTTGAGTGACCAAGAAACCAAGTACCGCCAACGCTATGTCGATTTGATCACCTCACCAGAAACGCGTGAAACGTTTTTCATGCGCTCTAAAATTGTCAATGGTATTCGCAGTTTCCTTACAGAACGTCAGTTTATGGAAGTCGAGACACCCATGTTACAGGTGATCCCAGGCGGTGCGACTGCCAAACCGTTTATTACGCATCACAATGCATTAGATATTGATATGTACTTGCGCATTGCACCTGAGTTGTATTTGAAGCGATTGGTCGTGGGTGGCTTTGAGCGCGTGTTCGAAATTAACCGCAACTTCCGTAACGAAGGTCTATCCACGCGCCACAACCCAGAATTTACCATGTTAGAGTTCTATCAAGCGTATGCTGACTATCATGACTTGATGGATCTAACGGAAAACATGCTGCGCTACTTAGCGCAAACCGTGCTGGGCACACACATTGTGACCAACACTATCAAAGATGCAGATGGTAACGTGATTGAAACCAAAACGTATGACTTTGCGCAACCCTTCCAGCGTTTAACGATGGGTGAGGCCGTGTTGAAATATTGGCCAGAGGCGAATGCTGCAGCCATCAATGATCCTGAAAATCATCTTCCTGAGCTCAAAGCGATGGCCAAAGCATTGCACATTAAAGAGCCTGAGGTCGATGGTATTTGGGGACCAGGTAAATATCTGTGTGAGATATTTGAAGCCACGGCAGAAGAACAGCTCGACCAACCCACTTTTATTACGGCTTATCCTTGGGAGGTCTCACCACTGGCTCGTCGTAACGATGACAACCCTTTTGTCACTGATCGTTTTGAATTCTTTGTGGGTGGCCGAGAATTAGCCAATGGTTTCTCAGAGCTGAATGACTCAGAAGACCAAGCCGCGCGCTTCAAAAAGCAAGTGGAAGAAAAAGATGCCGGTGATGATGAAGCGATGCACTTTGATGATGACTACATCCGTGCTTTGGAATACGGTTTGCCACCAACAGCAGGTGAGGGGATCGGTATCGATCGTCTCGTGATGTTGTTCAGTGATAGCCCGACGATCAAAGACGTGATTTTGTTCCCGCACATGAAACCTGTGCCGACTGAACAAGACTAAGTTTGATTGCTGCGGGTCTGTCGATAGGGTCAGACCCGCCATTATCCCACTGCGATTGCACTCAATCTGCCACGTTGCTAATCTGGCTCATGTTAGTTTTACAAACGTCCTTCAAGCATATGAATATGTTTGAGTAGCCGTTCATTTTGCGGCACCTGCACGCCATACTTGTTTGCTTCTCGCACTACAAAACCGTTGATGAAGTCGACTTCTGTCGGCCTGCTATGCTTGATATCTTGATGCATCGACGAATAATTAGTTGCCGTATCCACAATCACACGCTGCACGGTTGCGAGGGTTTGCCTTGTGGATAATGCGACACCATTGCATGTGGCAATGTGCACCACTTCTTGCACAATACATTCAATATCCGCGGCATACTGAGGCTGTGCCAGTACACCGTTTTGGATGTTGTGTATGGCAGTCAATGGATTAATAGCACAGTTCACAGCGAGTTTGGTATATAACGCAGGATAGATATCGTCGGCAAAGGTCTGTGCTGGGAACAGATGCGTGAGGTAGTCTTGGATTAATTGGGGCAGCCCACGGTCTTGAATCACACCATATTGGGTATGACCAAACGCCGTATGCATAATCGTATTATCACGCAGGTATCCAGCCATACTGGTCGTGCCTAACAAGATCGTGTGGTCAGGAAATAACGTTGTCGCCAACGTAGCGGTCCCTAAACCATTATGCAGTAGCAGTAATACGGTATCCTGCGCTAATTTACCTTGTAACCACTGTAATGCATTGTCGACTTGGTAAGCCTTGGTTGGGACAATCACCAAACCGTGAAACACCGATTCAGTTGAAAGGCCGTCGATTGGAACAGGCGTAGCTAAGCCATAGTGTTGACCATCTAACCACGCCACGTTTCTCGGAGGGGCTTGGGTGCGCGAAAGTTGTTGATAAGCAATATCTGCGTGCAATGCATGGGTAGCAAGCAAAGAGCTGATGACGCCATGACCGACGAGGGTAAGTGAGGGTGCGATTGGGTTATGGGTGGGCATGTCAGTCGTGACCTCTAACTTTGTGGCCAATTCAGGGCGTGTAAAGTGGTATCTAAGTCTATCTGTTGTGCTTGATGGAGTGCGATAAAATGCTCACCTGTTGTCGGCCAACAGCTTACATCAATGTGTTCTCCTGCATACTCAAATTGTAACCTTGTTGCGTGCAAGTAAATACGATCTGCAGGACTGGCCTTGTATGTTGTGTCACCTAAGATTGGACTGCTGTTACTTTTGAGTGCAACGCGGATTTGATGAGTTTTACCAGAATAAGGTCGAACCCAAAAGAGATATAAACCGTTACCTAACCCTGTGCGTTTAAAATACGACACGGCTGGATGTCTATTAGAGTTTTGTAACGCCCACACCCCACTTCGGATATTATGCATATCCCCTTTGACCCAGCCCATCTTGCGTTTACCTTTGTGCTCGCTCAGCGCTATATAGGTTTTATGGACAGCGTTTGCAGCAAATAGACCTCTAAATGTCTCTGCTGCCTGAGATGTTTTGGCTAGAATACAACAACCAGAGGTTTGGTCATCGAGACGATGTACGATGTGGTAAGGTTCATCAATATCGGCTAACAGCCACGCATTAGGGCTGTTAGAACTAGCATGCATAGTTGTAAATGCAGGCTTATTGATGATAATAAAGTCGGGGTGCGAGAAAATCTCTGCAAACATATTATAGGGCGCGAAGTATCTGAAGAGCGTTCTCATAGTTTAATTGTTGTATCGCAGCGAGTAAATCGTCTTTTAAAGGTTGTCTGTTGCATCGGCAGGGACGCTATCTGCAGTCTTTGGCGCATCGTCTGATTGAATAAAGTGCTTAATATCTGTGATGGTTTCAGTAATGATGCGTGTCATTTGTTCTAAGTGTACAGGACTGAGCTGCTGGGCTTTGACTTCCATTTCAAAAGTATTGGTCATTTCATATAATTGCTCCAGACCAAGGTTCCCACTGATCCCTTTAATCGTGTGAATAGTGAGCACCGCTGAATCCCATTGCTGGTTTTCAATCATGTTGAGTAAATCTGATGGTGCGCTGTGATAATCATCGACAAATTTGTTAAGCAAACGACACAATAATTCCCGATTTTGGTTGAGTTGATTTAACCCAAAATCGGCATTAAAAATTTTCATAGTGTATTCCATGTTACCGTTCATTTAAGTGTAGTTGAAATACACAATAAAACCATACTTATTTGCTGAATATTGTAAGCATTCTTAGATATTTTAGGTTATGATCACTGGCAAGTTTTCTACATCGGATGCCATTTTGGTGCAAGACACTGCTACTTTTCAACAAAGGTTGACTGTTCTTAACGCTGCTGCCCATGATTTTGCGCTTGATCAAATCAAACACGGTATTGAACGCGAGGCATTACGTGTGAGTAACTCGGGAGGGTTAGCTCAAACTATGCATCCAGTGGCGTTAGGTGCGAGCCTGACGAACCACTATATTACGACCGATTTTGCTGAACCTTTACTAGAGTTTATTACCCCACCGGATTGTGATGTTAATGTCACGTTGAATCAGTTAGCAGATATTCATACCTTCACGATCAAACATCTACAAAACGAATATTTGTGGCCTTTTTCTATGCCGTGTTTTGTCGGTACCGAAGCCGATATCCGTTTGGCTGAGTATGGCTCTTCAAACATTGGGCAGATGAAACATTTGTATCGCGTTGGTTTGAAACATCGCTACGGCAGTATGATGCAGGTGATATCGGGTGTACATTTTAACTTCTCGTTGCCTGACGCATTTTGGCAAGCATGGTGTGAGCAAGAGCATCTGGAGTACACCCAAGATAATGTGTCTGCAGCGTATTTTGCCTTGATCCGCAATTATCGCAGAACATGTTGGCTTATTCCTTATTTGTTTGGTGCCTCGCCAGCACTATGTGCATCCTTTTTGCAAGGTAAAGACAGTCCTCTTCCGTTTAAAAAATTAGGTCAGGGCACGATGTATTTGCCTTATGCAACATCCTTACGGATGAGTGATTTGGGTTACACGAGTGCAGCTCAGTCCACTTTGAATATTTGTTATAATCACGTTGATAGTTATGTCGCCAGTGTGCGCGAGGCTATTCAAACGCCATCTACGTTGTACCAACATATTCCCGCTGGGGAAGACCAAGCATATTGCCAACTCAATAAAAATATTTTACAAATAGAAAACGAGTTATATTCACCTATTCGTCCCAAACAAATTACTCAACCCGGTGAAAAACCTTCTGAGGCTTTGGCTAAGCGAGGTGTTGCATATATTGAGGTACGTGCCCTTGATTGTGATCCCTTTTCAACAGTAGGGGTAAATGCAGAACAAATTCGTTTCTTAGATGTTTACCTACTGCACTGTTTGTTGTCGGCATCGCCAGACATGACGCCAGAAGAGTATCAACAAACCGAAGCCAATTTAAATAAGGTAGTATTATCAGGGCGTGATCCAGCGTGTACCTTGTCCTTTGGCAGTGCTGAGAAGCTGCTTCGAGATTGGGCCAACGAGCTATTTGAGGAATTGCGCGCTATTGCAGATATCTTCGATAACGTGCATGGTTCAACTCTATATACCCAAGCTGTGGCTGCTCAATTAGCAAAGGTACAAAATAGCGATTTGACCCCTTCGGGTAGATTATTAGGTCAAATGTTGCAAACCAATACAGACAATAGTGTGCTGGGTAAGGCCCTTGCCAAAGAACACGAACAACAACTGAGACAACGCAGTTATATTGAGTTTGATGAGACTCGGTTAGCTCAGGAAGCGATGCGTTCAATCACGCAAAAACAGGACATGGAACGTCAAGATGAACCGGCTTTTGCGGATTTTCTGAAGACGTATTTTGCCTATTAAATGCGATTAGTGTATACGAAGTCAGTTGTAAACTACCTAAAAAAAAGCCTGACCGAGGTCAGGCTAAGATTATTTCAGGGGAAAACACATACTGTAAAAATAACTTTTACGTATATACGACTACACCTTAAACTGAAAGTTCAAAAAAAATTCATGTTTATCAAGTTTTGATTATGCGGTGTTTGAGGTTGTTCACGCTCTTGTCTGATATCTCGATAAAACAGAAAAGTAATTGTTTTCCTTGGAGATAATGTGACTGTGT
>JBEVCF010000131.1:0-5482 GCA_040514355.1 Glaciecola sp. | reverse complement strand
TCACTCAACGTCCCCGTTTTATCAAAATAGATGTGGCTAATTTGGGTCATCTCCTCGAGAACATCAGCGCGTTTGAGTAATATCCCTGACCGTTGTAAATTGGCCATTGCAGAGGTTAACGCGCTAGGCGTCGCCAAACCTAAGGCACAAGGGCAAGTCGCAATCAAGATGGCAATCATGATCCAAAATGCGTCGGGATTACCCGCGTGTTGCCAGTATCCATAGGTGCCAATAGCAATTACAATCACCGCTAGAACAAAATACTGTGAAAGTTTATCAGCCATTAATGCAACCTTGGGTTTTTGTTGCATAGCGGTGGCTTGTAACGCTAAGATTTGATTTACCAACGCATCTTTAGGAGATTTGCTAACCTGAATTTCGATGGGTTCAGATTGATTAATCGTCCCACCGTATACTTGGTCGCCCTCGCGTTTGAAAACGGGCAAAAATTCACCACTGAGCATTGATTCTTCAACATCCGAAGCGCCCTTGCTGATCATGCCATCAATGGGGATGACTTCTCCGGGTTTAACCAAAACCGTTTGACCGACATGCAGCTTCTTGGCTAAAACGATATGCTGTGCGCCATCAGCATGTAACACGGTGGCGGATACCGGCATATATTGCATAGTATTGGAGGCGATTTCAGTTGCTCGATATCGCGCACGGTGTTCCAAAAAGCGCGATGTGAGCAAGAAGAAGACAAACATACAAATGGATTCAAAATACACGTCACCAGTATTCAGTATTGTCGCTTTTATACCAGCAATGTACGTACCCAAAATGGCGATCGAAACCGGAACATCCATATTCACCCCACGCAGCGATAAAGCTTTGATAGCACTGAGATAGAAAGTCGAACCAGAATAAATTACGACTGGTGTGGTCAGGACTAAGCTGACCCATTTGAAGTACGCACGCATGTCAGCATCGATATTGCCGAGCCAATCAAAATAAAAACCCATCGATAACATCATCACTTGCATGGTCATGATCCCAGCTAGGCCCAATTGTTTGATGTAGCGTTTGTGGGTGGTGTTATAGGATATTTCTTCCTGTTCCGGTGAAAAGGGGTAAGCTTTGTAACCGATGTGTTTAAGATCCGCTAAGATAGTTGCGAGAGTAGTTTGTGAAGGATCCCATTTTATCGTAGCACGCGCATTGCTTACATTGACTGCGTTTTGAATCACACCATGTGCTTTGGCTAAATGACGTTCAATCAACCAACCACAAGCCGCACAGGTGATCCCCTCAAGAGTCAATTGCACGGATTGATATTGGCCATCATAGCCAACAAAGTCGGCTTGCAGTTCAGGTTCATCATACAAAGCTAACTCAGCGAGTAGGGCAGCTTGTTCTGCTTCGGTAGGGGCCGTCTGCGATTTTTCAGTGCGAAAGCGATAAAAGTCAGTGAGTTGATTATCTACAATGGATTGCGCGACCGCTGCGCAACCAGGACAGCACATGGATTGTTCTGTCTCAAATATGACCACTTTGTAAGGGCTATTGTCTGGATTTTCTAAACCGCAGTGAAAACATTCGCTCAATGGTGTCTTCCTTGACTTTAAGGATTGAAGCTAAATGGCTGACGTTGAGGTAACTGAACTGTGCGTTGAATTTTCCAAACCTCGTCTAGCGGGGTCATTGAAATACGCCATTTGCCACTGACATCGTTGGGTAACGTAGCTCGATAAATACCATTGGCATCACGTGTCAGTAACACCGAGAAATCTTTGGTATCGAGCGTGACATGATAAAAGTGCAAGTTTAAGGCTTCGCCTGTCTTGGGCGCACCGGTTAAAAAGTTCACACTTACCGAATTATCAGTAATGAATAGGTCGGTGGTAATGGTCAGGCGTTTAGCTCTTTCGATTTTATCCAAGCGCGCATTGATCCCTCGACCTTCTTTGTAATAATCGTCGACCACAAGACTATCTTCCCCTGACAGGGCAAGTTTGACGTAATTGGCAGTAAATATCATGGATGTCAACGGTACACAAATCAAAAACCACGGCCAAAAATACTTGTACCAAGGTTTGTTATCGACTTGTGCTTGAGGTTGATTCATTTTTCGTACTCCAAAACCAATAAAAAAGCCTCGTACAGACGAGGCTTTGTAACTTACACGCTCGCTTTAGTTATTAGACAAGCTGTAAACATACGCAGCAACGACGTGTATTTTATCGTCACCGAGCGTTTTATTAAAGGCTGGCATTACGCCATTACGACCATAAGTCAGGGTTTCTGTAACGGATTTGTGACTGCCACCGTATAACCAAATATTGTCAGTTAGGTTGGGTGCGCCAATCATCTGGTTACCTTTACCGTCCATACCATGACAAGCTGCACATGCCATGAAGCGAGTTTTACCTGCAGCAGCTAATATGGGGTCAACTTTGCGACCAGATAAGCTCAACGTATACGCAACCACTTCCTCAATGCCTTGTTCACCAAATGCATCAATCCAACCTGGCATCATTGCGTTACGACCTTTTTGTAACGTTTCCACAATTTTTGCGCCAGAACCGCCATATAACCAATCATCATCGGTCAGGTTAGGGAAGCCACCATTTTGACCGCGTGCATCAGAGCCGTGACATTGCGCACAGTTTTGTAAGAACAGACGCTTACCCACATTGACCGCCTCAGCATGGTCAGGGTTCGTTGCTAGTTCTTCTACCGGAATTTGAGCATACGCTTCAAAAATCGGATCAAACTGCTCTTTGGCGAACGCAATTTCACGGTCGTACTGGATCATTGAGCCGTTTTCTAATGAGTTTTGCAATGAAGCTTCTGATTCAGCCAAAGAAGTGACTGTTTGATTTGAACTCTGCCAGCCCAAGAAGCCTTTAAAGGCACCTAAACCAGGATACAATGCTAAGTACAAGAAACCCCATACGATGGTGATGTAGAACAAAATTGTCCACCAACGCGGTAGTTGATTATTGATTTCGATAATGCCATCGAATTCATGGCCCATTGATTCGCCTTCTTCCACCCCTGTCTGGTTAGACAGTGTCCAGCGAAGTAAAAAATAACATCCGATAATTGAACCTAAAGTGATCACGGATATCCATATTGTCCAAAACGTCGTCATGTTCAAGACTCCTGTTTGTCTTTTGTAGTTTGGTCTTTGTCATCGTCAAAGACCAAGTTAGCCGCTTCTTCAAATTTGGTTTTATTGCGACTTGAAAAAGCCCAATACACCACACCAACAAAGGCGATGAAGACGATTACAGTAAAAATACTGCCGATAATACCCTGATCCATTATTGTAAATGTGTACCTAGTGATTGAAGATAAGCAATTAATGCTTCCATTTCAGTTTTACCTTCGACTTCAGCTTTTGCATTGGCGATATCTTCATCAGTATAAGGCACACCAAAATCACGGAAGACGGACAGTTTCTTGGCAGTCAATGCACCATCAAGCACATTCTCTTCTAACCAAGGATAACCCGGCATGTTTGATTCCGGCACCACGTTACGAGGGTTGATTAGATGCACTCGGTGCCATTCATCAGAGTAACGACCACCAACGCGCGCTAAATCTGGGCCAGTACGTTTTGAACCCCATAAGAAAGGGTGTTCCCATACTGATTCACCAGCAACAGAGTAGTGACCGTAACGCTCGGTTTCAGCGCGGAATGGACGGATCATCTGTGAATGACAACCAACACAACCTTCACGGATGTAAATGTCACGACCTTCCATCTCAAGTGCGGTGTAAGGGCGTAGGTTCTTGACCGGTTCCATCGTTTGTTGTTGGAACATCAACGGTGTGATCTGCGCCATGGCTCCTAAGGCGATAGCAAACAGCACTAATACCGTTAACAGACCAACATTTTTTTCAATTAACTCATGTGGATTTTTCATCATGCTCTCCTTATGCTGCTTGTGCTACGCTAGATGCAGGGGCATCAACGGGTTTAGGAGCACGGATGGTTTTGTAGCAGTTGTATGCCATAACTAGCATGCCTGTGACTACAAACGCACCACCGATGAAACGCAATACATAGAAAGGATAAGATGCTTCTAGTGATTGCACGAAAGAATAAGTCAGTGTGCCATCTGGGTTAACTGCACGCCACATTAGACCTTGTAAGACACCTGACATCCACATTGCTACTATATATAGAACAACACCAATCGTTGCTAACCAGAAATGTACATTGACCAATGAGGTGCTATACATTTTCGGTTGACCAAATAGGATTGGGATCAAGTGATAAACCGAACCGATCGATACCATGGCCACCCAACCTAAGGCACCAGAGTGCACGTGACCGATAGTCCAATCAGTGTAGTGAGACAAGGCGTTAACCGTTTTGATTGCCATCATTGGACCTTCGAAGGTCGACATGCCATAGAACGATAACGAAACAATCAAGAAACGCAGAACCGGATCCGTACGCAGTTTATGCCATGCACCCGATAACGTCATGATGCCGTTGATCATACCCCCCCAAGACGGCACGAATAAGATCACTGACATCACCATCCCTAGAGATTGTGTCCAATCTGGCAGAGCAGTGTAGTGTAAGTGGTGTGGACCGGCCCAAATATATAAAGAAATCAATGCCCAAAAGTGTACGATGGACAAGCGATATGAATAAACAGGACGCCCCGCTTGTTTTGGTACGAAGTAATACATCATACCCAAGAAACCAGCCGTTAGGAAAAAACCAACTGCGTTGTGGCCATACCACCACTGCATCATTGCATCAACCGCGCCAGCATATATGGAATAGGATTTGGTGAATGACACAGGGATGGCCATTGAGTTACCAATATGCAATACCGCAACGGTTAACATGAACGCCCCAAAGAACCAGTTTGCTACGTAAATGTGTGAGGTTTTACGGATAATCATCGTACCGAAAAAGTTTATGATATAAGCAATCCACACTAATGCGATTAAAATATCGATTGGCCACTCAAGTTCTGCGTATTCTTTTGATGCAGTCATACCCATAGGTAAAGTAATTGCTGCAAGGACAATGACAGTCTGCCAACCCCAAAAGGTAAATGCAGCCAGTTTGTCTGAAAACAATCTAACTTGGCTGGTGCGCTGCACAACATAATACGATGTTGCGAACAGAGCACAGCCACCAAACGCAAAAATAACTGCGTTGGTGTGAAGGGGACGCAAACGGGAATAGGTAAGGTAAGGAATGTCAAAGTTTAATGCAGGGGCAAATAATTGCGCTGCAATTAAAAGGCCAATAGACATACCCACAATACCCCAAACAACGGTCATCACCGTAAATTGCCTAACTACTTTGTAGTTGTAGTCAGGTTGAACTTGAGTTGTTTCGCTCATTGGGTTGTTCTTCCATAGTAAGTTGAAATTCTTGCTGAGAATGTTCTCATTTTAAGCTTGCTTCTCGTAAGGAGAATCCTATTCTTTTATCGGTATAAAACTGCTTAAAGTGAGGATGATAAAGGTTTTAATGTAAAAATGGTAGGCAATTTGAAATTGT
>JBEVCF010000130.1:2689-5495 GCA_040514355.1 Glaciecola sp. | reverse complement strand
GTCTTATTTGGTGACATGCAGTTTGGTAACAACGACTATTGGACTCGTTTTGATGGTTCTGTAGCACGCGTTGAATCGGTACGTGGTGGTACTGCAGCTACATTTGCTTCACAAGCGCCTGGCGCAATCATTAACTACATCTCTCACACTGGTGAGGTTGAAGGCGGTTTTGTTAACTTCTCAACAGGTCTTGGGTATGACGAAAAACGTGTTGATTTCCGGTATGGAGGTGAGGCTTCTGAATCTGTGCTTTACCATCTCGGTGGTTACATGAAAAATGGTAGCGGCCCATTAGAAACTGGTTTTAATACATCAGAAAGCATTCAAATTAAAGGTAACGTAACTAAATTTTTAGCAGATGATGAAAGCTATGTGCGCTTTAATATCAAAATCGCTGATACCCAAGAACCATTTTACACTGGTTCATTAGCACTAGCTGATATCTCAGGAAATAAAATATCTAATTATCGTCCATATCCAACAATGGATGGTCGCAAGGAAGGTAACTTCTCAACGCTAAATCAAAATTTCTTGATTGTTAACAAAAATGGCGGCGTTGAGCGTGTTGGCATGACGGGTATTTCGTCTGAAGCACTTGCTTTTGGTACGGAAGTTCACTACGTACTAGAAGAAGATATTGTCATTGATAACAAAATGCGTTGGACTGATATGAGTGGTTCATTTAACGAACCTTTCCACGGTCCTACAGCAACCAGCAATGTGCTTGGTGCAACGGTTAATGGCTCTGAAGTTGCATCCATTATCTATGCAAATGGACCTCAAGCAGGTAGCGCTTATACTAGCCCTTACATCGACACCAATACCAATGTATCAACTATCATTGATGATGTAGGTAGCTTTGTGAATGATTTGACCGTATCAAAAGAATTTACATTGGATGAGGCGACTCTTATTGCGCGCGGTGGTTATTTCTTCATGAACCAGATCATTGCTATGAACTGGCACACTAACCGCAACTATCGTGCTGCGGGTGTGAATAATCCTGCGCAGCTAGATCTTTTGGATGCCGATGGTAATCAGTTAACGGCTAATGGCTTAGCTGGCTTTAATGATAACTGGGGTGATTGTTGTGCACGTCAATACGATCTTGAGTATGCTAACTCAGCGCCATATGTTTCATTAGAACTTGAAACCGACGATTATATTCTGGATGGTAGTGTTCGTAGAGATACGGTTCAAGCATCAGGATATGTTGTTCAAAGTTCTGGCAATGTTACTTATAACGAAGTAAATGGCGTGCAAATTCCAACATTGTTGGCGGATGGCAAAGAAGAGAATCCAAATTATGAAGTTAGCTATACTTCTTGGACCTTTGGTGGATTGTATAAATTTAATGAAGATACCAGTTTCTTTACTCGTGCCTCCAAAGGCAATCGCTTTAACTCTGATCGCCAAACAGTATCAGGGAAAATTAACCCTGACGGATCATTAACTGAAGCTGGTAAAGTCGCTGCAGTGGATGAAGTGAATCAGTACGAACTGGGCGTGAAGAACCGCGGAGAATTAGCACAAGGTGTTTACACAGCTGAGCTAACGCTACTAAAAGGCGACTTTACTCAATCCAACTATGAACCGACATCTACTCCAGCATGTCCTTCTGGTGGTTGTGTATTGGATAACGAATATAAAACGGTTGGGTTTGAATTCTATGGAACGTATAAATTAAACGATTTATTCGTACTGGCTAATGCAACGTATACTGATGCTGAGCAACGTTCTGCAGGTTCTTCTGAGTGGGGTGTGGCAAACGGTATCCCTGAGTTGACTTATGCTGTGACAGCAACTTATGACCTTATCGAATCAGTAAACGTGGGTCTAAATGTGGCAGGTCAATACGGTGTGCGCAATGGTGCCGGTGTTGAGTTTGAAAATAAACCAGTATTTGGTGGCAATATTACTTATAAGATTAACGAAAACTTAGAGGTTTCTTTAATCGGTCAAAACCTAACGGATGTATTTACAATCCGTGGTCAAGGCGGTATTGTTGATGCTGATAATGGCGTCGTTGCGGTAAACCCTGCATTAGGGCGCAATATTCAAGCTTCAGTACGTCTAAATTTCTAAACTTTACAAGTACTTATCAAGGGCAGATAATCTGCCCTTTCTTATGAACATAGTAACGAATACAAACACTTACTTTGCAGAAAATCGGCAAGATGAATTAATTTTGCACTTGCTTAGTAAGCAAAATCAGTACAAAAATGACGCTCATTATTGGGACCTTTTGGCGCAGGCTTATTTTGCTGAGCAAAACACCCAAGAAGCTTTGTCATGTTGGCAAAAATGTCTCCAAATCGACCCCAATAATCTCAAATTCCAATCTTCCTATGCAAAAACGCGTTTATTATCTGGATTGCCAGCAAGCGAAAATTATGCTCGCTTGTGTGCAGTAGACCAATGCAATGAAGAGTATATGATAGGTTATGCGCATGCCTTGTCGCTTGAAGGAGCTTATGAGCAAGCTATCGAAGCGTTGCAACAATTTACACAGAACAATCATGTCAGTCCCAATATACTTAAACTGTTAAGTGATTTGTATTTACTTAATGAAGGGGGAGCTGCCGCAAACAAGGTTTATGAAAACGCGATTAAACAAGATATCCACCCAAGCTTTTCATACACTCAAATTATTGACGGGTATCATCATAAAGAACGTTATCAACAAGCCTTAGAGGTAGTTGAGCAGGCGACAAACGCTTTGCCAAATGAAACAAATCTAGCTGTAAAAAAAGCAATTATGTTAAGTGAAATGCATGAAGATGATGCGGCAGTTAGATGTTTTGAG
>JBEVCF010000130.1:1936-2679 GCA_040514355.1 Glaciecola sp. | reverse complement strand
TTGAATATTGCGGAAGCAATTGCCATGCATTATTCAAAAATAGGTATGCAATCGACTTTTATTCCTTATTTAAGCCTGATTTGGCGCCTAAAAAACCACACGCAATTTCTTGAATGGCTCGATAGAGGGAACGCGTTTATTAAGACTTCGCAAATAGTCATGAGCAATGAAGAGTTAAGCTCATTAAAGGTATTGTTAGAGCAATTGCACACAACTCAATCACCTTATTCAGAACAGTCTGTACAAGGCGGTACGCAGACTGATTTAAACTTATTTTTGCGTCAAGAGCCGATCATTCAAACCATCAAAGAACGGGTGAAAGACCAAATCAAGGCATATGCTCAACAATTACCTGTAAATGATGCCACTCATCCTTTGTTAAAATACGATGTTCAACAGGTCATTGATGGACGCATCAAATTCAATGGTAGCTGGTCAGTTAAACTCAACCCAGGTGGTAGAAATAAACCGCATACGCACCCCAAAGGATGGCTCAGTTCAGCATTGTATTTACAGGTCCCGGATAAAGCCAAGCTGGGCCCTGAGCCGAACGGTTTTATTCAATTTGGTACGCCACCAACTAACCTTAATCTACCTTTGTCCACCACGCACCAAGAAGCCCCTGAAGTGGGTAAACTAGTCTTATTTCCTTCTACTTCTTGGCACCATACCGTACCATTTTCGGAAGAAAAACGACTGGTGATTGCGTTTGACGTGGCAGCACCGGAGAGAAATTTTGCAAA
>JBEVCF010000130.1:0-1926 GCA_040514355.1 Glaciecola sp. | reverse complement strand
TGCAAAAAGATAATTTAATTCAACAAATTGTTATTGTGGGTGGTGGTTCAGCCGGCTGGATGACTGCAGCGGCGTTGGCCAATACGTTTGGTAAAAACATGCAAATTACACTGATTGAGTCAGATGACATTGGCACAGTTGGTGTAGGCGAAGCTACAATCCCACCTATTCGTACGTTTAATAACACACTAGGTATTAGTGAAGCGGAGTTTGTGAAACACACTCACGGGTCATACAAATTAGGGATCGAGTTTGTGAACTGGGGGGAGCAAGGCAATCGTTATTTTCATCCATTTGGCAATTATGGTCGGCAGTTTGATATTGTTAATGTTCACCAGCATTGGTTAGCCGCTGAAAAAAACGGCACAGCTCAGCCTTTCGAAGAGTATTGTATGGCTTGGCATATGGCAAAAAACAACAAGTTTACTCATCCTGCAACAGATCCGCGTTCAGTGATGTCGACTTATGAATATGCTTATCACTTTGATGCGGGGGCTTATGCCCAATTTTTACGTAAATATTCTGAGGAAAGAGGAGTACGTCGGGTTGAAGGTAAAATCGCTCATGTCGATCTTGATCCGTTAAATGGTCACGTTTCTCAAGTAAGATTAGAAAATAATCAGGCTTTTAGTGGAGAGTTATTTATTGATTGCTCGGGTTTTCGCGGTTTGCTTATCGAGGAAGCGTTGGCAACGGGATATATAGATATGTCTGAGTATTTGCCATGTAATCGTGCCTGGGCGGTACCTTCAGAACTCACTCAATTTACACCTTATACCCGCTCTACGGCACATTCTGCCGGCTGGCAATGGCGCATCCCATTGCAAACAAGGCTAGGCAATGGTCATGTATTTTGTAATGAATACGTTTCTGAAGAGGATGCTTTACAGACCTTGTTGGCGAATTTGGATGGATCAGCATTGGCTGAACCAAGGTTATTGAAGTTTCTGACCGGCAGACGTAATAAGTTTTGGAATAAAAACGTTATCGCCATCGGTTTATCTAGTGGTTTCTTAGAACCATTGGAGTCTACCAGTATTCATTTCATTCAGGCTGGTATCGCTAAATTGCTTGCCTTGTTTCCGACCAAAGATTTTGAGCAATCTGTTGTGGATGAGTATAACCGTATCGCAGTTAATGAGTTTGAAGCAATCAGAGATTTTTTGATTTTGCACTATAAGGTCAATGCTAGAAATGACAGCGAGTTTTGGCAGTACTGTCAAAACATGCCAATACCCGATTCGCTAGCATACAAAATGAAACACTTTGAGGAGTTTGGTCGGATTATAAAAAGCGAAATGGATTTATTTGCGATACCAAGCTGGTTAGCAGTATTTATTGGCCAAGGTGCAAGGCCACAGCAGTTAGACCCATTGATTCATTATCGCAATAGCAATGGTGCAGAGTGGCTACGAAAATTAAATCACGCCATGGCGGCCGCAGCACAGCAATCACCATCGCACGAAAGTTTCGTTACTTCGCTTAAGTCAAAGTCTTAACGCTATCACGGTCAATTACTTCTGGGGTGAAACAATGTTGTAAGTCAGATTGCTCAATATCGCTGCTAATAAACTCAGAGATAGCCGCAGTGGTTGCAGCAATCGCCATCTCGGTGATGGGGTAGTGTATAGTCGACAATTTAGGGATTGAATTAGACGCATAGATGACATCATCAAAGCCAACTACCGAAACCGCTTTAGGGGTATTGATGCCTATTTCATGAAGATAGTTTATGGCACCCAATGCCATCTGATCGTTGTATGCAACAATTGCGGTAAATGTCACATCTTTTTTGATAATGCGTTGAATGGCATCTGCGCCACCTTCATGAAAGGGTTCAGCGTATTCGACAATATTAAAATCAAGATGGATATTATGCGCTTTTAGTGCGGCTTTAAAGCCTTCAAAACGCTCTTTTGGATCTTC
>JBEVCF010000129.1:3536-5503 GCA_040514355.1 Glaciecola sp. | reverse complement strand
GATTGTAATTTGGTTGCTAAATAATCCTTGAGCGTTCATTATGCGCAGGTCTAATAAATTGTATAGAAAGAACTAAATAACTATGAGTGAAAACAAAAATAACTACAATCCTAATAAATTGAATAAGGGGGTATTTGTTTGGTCGAGTAGCTTAGTTCTGTTACTGGTTGTGATTACCGTTAGCTTCCCAGAGTATATGGAGGCCTTCTTTTCTACATTGCAATCGACCATTGTTGATACGGCTGGGTGGTTTTATGTGTTAGCGGTGGCTGGGATCTTGGTCGCAGTCACATATTTATGTGTATCGAGACACGGCCACATCAAATTAGGACCAGACCACGCGCAACCCGATTATTCCAACCTAACTTGGCTGGCGATGTTGTTTTCGGCAGGAATGGGCATAGGGTTAATGTTTTTTGGTGTGGCAGAGCCTGTGATGCATTACATGGCGCCCCCCACTGCAGAGCCTAATTCTATTGAGGCAACGCGCGAAGCCTTGAAAATGACCTTTTTTCACTGGGGGCTTCATGGTTGGGCGATATATGCAGTAGTAGCACTTATTTTAGCTTATTTTGCTTTCCGCCATAACTTACCGTTGACGCTACGTTCTGCCTTACATCCCATCATTGGCGATAAAATTTACTCATGGCGCGGGGATATAGTCGATGTGTTTGCCGTGATCAGTACCATTTTTGGCGTGATCACATCACTTGGCTTTGGGGTGCTACAAATCAATTCGGGGATTGATTATCTGTTTGATACGGGGATTTCAACTGGGTTGCAGTTAGGGATCATTGCCTTTATCACTGGGCTTGCACTGATTTCGGTGTGCACGGGCTTGGATCGTGGGATTAAGTGGCTTTCACAAGCCAATATGGTACTTGCGGTGTTGTTGCTATTGTTTGTATTCGTGCTAGGGCCAAGTTTATTTCTAGCCCAGGCGTTGGTACAAAACATTGGTAACTATCTTTCGGATATCGTCCACAATACGTTTAATTTATTTGCATATCAAAAAACAGATTGGATTGGCGGGTGGACCATTTTCTACTGGGCATGGTGGCTGTCTTGGTCACCGTTTGTCGGGTTGTTTATTGCGAGGATTTCTAGAGGCCGCACGATCAGAGAGTTTCTGACTGGCGTATTGTTTATCCCATCAGGGTTCACTTTTATTTGGATGACGGTGTTCGGTAACAGTGGTATTGAATTGATTAACAGCGGCGCCATGCCCGAATTGGCCGACCGCGTGTCTGCCGATGCCTCTTTGGCATTGTTTACGTTTTTAGAAACCCTACCGTTTACTCAAGTGATTTCGTTTATTGCATTGATCATGGTGATTATATTCTTTGTTACATCGTGCGATTCCGGTGCCATGGTCATTGACATGTTAGCCAGTAACGGCAATAACAATACGCCTTTGTGGCAGCGCTTCTATTGGACGATTATTATCGGTATTGTCGCGTGTATCTTGTTGATCAATGGTGGTATGTCGGCATTACAAACCATGTCGATCGCCAGCGCGTTACCCTTTACAGGCGTATTAATTGTTGCCATTTATGGCACATTCACCGCACTGAGGATCGAATCGACCAAGCAGCAAGCCATGAACGTGGCTGTTCCACAAGCGCCCGCTAGTCGTGATGATGATTGGAAAAAGCGTCTAGCGACGATCGTCAATTTTCCGTCCAAAGCGAAAGTGTTACGGTTTTTGAGTGACAAGGTCCAGCCTGCGCTAGAACAAGTCTCTATCGAACTACAAAACAATAATATTAATAGTACGGTGCTTACTGAAGGTGATAAAATTACCTTAGTGGTGGAGCATGTCGAACAGCCTGAATTCGTTTATACTGTGCGTGCCAGAACTCACGTCCAGCCTGATCTCATAGAAGAAGCATACAGTGCGGATGAAGAGCAAACCTATTATCGAGCAGAAGTGCACTTAGCCGAGGGGGGCTTGGATTACGATATTA
>JBEVCF010000129.1:0-3526 GCA_040514355.1 Glaciecola sp. | reverse complement strand
GAAGAAGCCATCATCAACGATGTCGTTGAGCAGTACCAAAAACACGTGCATTTTTTACATTTATTAAAATAAGAGTCTTTAAGCATGTCCAAAGATGAAGAATTGTTAGTCGCCCTGCGCAAAGTTATTCGCGCCATCGATATGCGCTCAAAGCAACTCAGTCGAGAAGTCGGTTTGACTGGCCCGCAGTTGCTCGTCTTACAAGAAGTAGGCAAACGCCCAGGGGTCATGGTCAAACAAATTGCCGAAAGTATTAACCTCAGCCCCGCGACCGTGACCAGTATTCTAGACCGAATGGAAGTCCGTACTCTCATCAACCGCATACGCAGTACCGAAGACAAACGCCGTGTGGGGGTTTTTCTCACAGAAGCTGGACAAGTCGCTTTGGGCAAAGCACCATTGCCGTTGCAAGAACATTTTACCAATCGTTTTTCGGCGCTGGAAGAATGGGAAAAATCGCAAATGGTGGCCACCATGCAACGCATCGCTAGTATGATGGACGCTGAAAAACTCGACGCCGCACCGGTGCTTGAGGTTGGGAATTTAGACAAACCGGTGTTGTAATTTAACATTTTAGGCAACAAAACATTACTCCCTACTCCTACACTCCTTCGTCGTGAGGTCGTTCGGGAGCAACGTTTTGTCCCTTTTAGTTGAAATTACTACTTGGTTGTGGACGACAAAACATAACATTTTCCTCCTACACGCCTGCGTCGTGAGGTCGTTCAAATCTTACGTTTTGTCGTCCTTTAAATTGTTTGAGACAACTTTTGCTTCAAATTACACCCAGTTCTGTCAAACGCTCGTGTAGGTAGCTTTTTGCTGTGTGTTTGTCGGATAACACCACATCGGGTCGGGGGTGGAGGAACAATGGCAATGAAATACGTGATTTGCTCATGTCCGCCCCTTCAGGATTGATGACCCGGTGTGACGTGGACGGGAAATAGCCTCCGGAGGCCTCTTGGAGCATGTCGCCGATATTGATGATGAGGTTACCAAAATCACTTGGTACATCTAACCAGCTCCTGTCTTTGGCTTGCACTTGCAGACCTGGCTCATTGGCAGCAGGAAGGATGGTGATAAGGTTGATATCTTCATGCGCCGCTGCTCTTATTGCACCGGCTTCTTCATCTCCTGCTAGAGGGGGGTAGTGCAACACGCGTAGCAGTGTTTGGTCGGAATCGTTGATCATGTTGGACAGTGGTTCACGATAATGACATGCGACATCGACAGGCGAGCATTCTTGAATCCAACTTAATAATTCGGCTGCGAATGCCGACGTATCTGCGTAATAAGCCGCAAGTTCAGCTTTGAGTTCAGCAGGGCATTGGCCCCAAGGGTAGTAATGAAAATATTCTTTGATATCTTTCTTGGTAAAGCCTTTGGCCGTTTCTGAAATGCGAGCTGGAAAAAAGCCGTCCTGGGTGCCTTTGTTATACAAAAATGCTTCTTTGGCTGCGGGTGGTTGATTGAACCAATCTTGCCAGTGGTCATAAATAGCTTGGACCCGCGCTTGTTCGATGGGGTGATTGGTTAAGACGCCAAACCCCGTTTCGCGTAAGGAGGCAACAAAGCGTGCTTTGGCATCTGCAGCACGATAATCAACGGCTTGTAAAATGGTCGCATTCATTTTTTTGCTCTCCTTAGAATGATAAGAAAATACCTGCTAACGCGGCACTCATCAAATTAGCCAGTGTCGCTGCACAAACCGCTTTTAGACCCAAACGTGCGATGTCTTTGCGGCGGTTAGGGGCCATTGCGCCGATGCCACCCATTAAAATGGCAATGGACGAGAAGTTGGCAAAGCCACACAATGCAAACGTAATGATTGCTTGGGATTTTTCTGATAATTGGTCGGCCGCATCGATAAAACTCAAATACGCCACAAATTCGTTTACTACGATTTTTTGTCCAATAAAACTACCTGCCAACTGTGCTTCTGACCAATCTACGCCAATAGCCCAGGCTAACGGCGCTAATACTAAGCCAAGTAGATATTCAAATGTAATATTGTCTTGGCCAAATACACCACCAATCCAGCCAATTAGACCATTTAACAAAGCAATCAACGCCACAAACGCTAACAACATTGCACCGACATTGAGTGCCAATTGTAAACCTGCCGACGCGCCTGATGCCGCGGCATCAAATACATTAGCGTAGGAACTGTCATCGGTTTGCTCTTGCGCGACTTCTAAATCATTGTTGGGGGTTTCTGTTTCGGGTAGCATGATTTTTGCCATCAATAGTCCGGCAGGCGCCGCCATGAAGCTCGCTGCTAACAAGTACTTTAATTCGACACCGATCCCTGCATAACCCGCCATGATTGAACCAGCGATGGATGCAAGACCGCCCACCATAATAGCGAAGAGTTCGGATTGCGTCATTTTGGGAATGAAAGGACGCACGACCAAGGGGGCTTCGGTTTGCCCGACAAAAATATTAGCCGCAGCAGACATCGATTCGGGTTTGGACGTGCCCAGTAGTTTTTGCAGCGCGCCGCCAATAATTGATATTACCCATTTCATCACGCCAAGGTGATATAACACTGCAATGAGTGATGAAAAGAAAATAATAACGGGTAAAACGTTGAACGCAAAGATGAACCCCAGCGATTTGTTACCGACCGCACCAAATACAAAATTGATCCCTTGGTCAGCAAAGGCGATTACACTGGCGACAAATTCAGTTACAGCGAGTAAGGCGGTTACCCCAATTGGGACATACAATATAAATAACGCTATCCCCACTTGTAATGCGAATGCGCCACCTATAGTGCGCCAATTAATGGCACTGCGTTTAGCACTTAAGGCAAAAGCAATACCGAGTAATAAGATGATTCCGATGATGCCTGTCATAGGGCTACCTTTTATTATTGTTATCGTAACAGTGATTGAATATGGTGTGTGACCACCGTTAATGCCGCTTCGTTTTCGCCGCCTTGGGTAATGATCATATCCGCGGTCATTTTATTGGGTTCAATAAACTCATGATACATCGGTTTGACTGTGGCTTGATACTGTTTAGCTACAGATTCAATCGTTCTACCGCGTTCTTGAATATCGCGCAAGGTACGACGCAGCAAGCAAATATCAAGTGGCGTATCGACAAATAAGGTGAGATCAAACATATCATGTAACTCTGGCGCTGCGAGTAACATGATCCCCTCGACAATAATGATTTTTGCTGGTTGTAACGGTGTTGTTTCTGGTTTGCGCGTATGGGTTGCATAACAATATTCAGGATATTGAATGCTGTTGCCTGCCAACAATTCAGATAAATGCATTTTTAGTAAGCTGTGTTCAAACGCCGAAGGGTGATCATAATTAGTGATCTCCCGCACCGCCATAGGCTTATCATCTTGTGCTTTGTAGTAGCGGTCTTCTTGCAGTACAAGCACGTCCGCATCAACAGTGAGACGTTTTAATAAATTATCGGTGAACAGCGATTTGCCTGAACCCGATGCGCCACTAATGGCGATGATCGTGGGAGGTGAACAATTTTCTGTCATAGTCAGTATTAATTA
>JBEVCF010000128.1:0-19953 GCA_040514355.1 Glaciecola sp. | reverse complement strand
GTATTGGATCGTCTAATTGATGACAAACTTATCGAGCAAAAAGCACGTGAATTAGGTTTACGCACTTCCGATGCACAAGTCAGAGAAACGATACTCAGCATGCCGGAGTTTCAGGTTGGTGGTCAATTCAATAATGACCGTTATCTTGCTCTTATTCGTCAAAATGGGTTCCAGGCAGACTCATTCCGTGAATATATGCGTACACAGATGACCAAAGAACAACTGTCTCGTGCTTTGGTTGCATCCTCCTTTGCTACGACCAAAGAGGCAGCACAGACCCTCTTAATCGAAGGCCAGGCCCGTGATGCGAAGTTTGTGGAAATCGACCAAGCGTTGTTTGCAGACAGTATTGAAGTCACAGAAGAACAGATCACGCAGTATTACCAAACTAACATCGAGCGTTATGATACCCAAGCGCGCACCAGTGCGGCTTATGTGGAACTAAAAGCAGTAGATATCTTACCTTCCATTGAGGTAACAGATGAAGAGTTACAAGAAGCTTATCAGTTAAATATTGCTGATTATAGAACCGAAGAACAACGTCGTGTATCGCATATCCTGATTGAATTAGACGACACAGCTACTATCGCTGAAGTCGAAGCTAAGCTTGCTGCAGGTGAAGACTTTGCAGAATTGGCTAAAACCTATTCTATTGATACCTTCTCAGGCGAAAATGGTGGTGACTTAGAATACATTACACAGGGCGATTTTGATCCTGTATTTGATGCGGCTGCATTTGCTTTAAGTCGTGTAGGCCAAGTCTCAGCACCTGTTACAACGGAGTCAGGTGTGCACTTTATTAAGTTGACAGAGCTTACGCCTGAGGTCATTCAACCTTTTGCTGACGTGGTGGCAGACGTTACAGAAAAAGTGAAAGCCTTCAAAGCGAGTGAGCGTTTCTTTGAGTTACAAACGACGATGGCAAATCTAGCTTTTGAAGTACCTGATACTCTAGAGGACGTTGCTTTTGCAGTGGACCGTCCCGTTGTCGTAACTGACTTGTTTACTCGTGCTAATGCCCCTGAGCCGATTAATCATCCGGTAGCTCTGAATAATGCGTTTTCAGCAGAATTTATTGACGAGAATCTCAATTCAGACATCATTGAAATTGGTGATGAACACATTATTGTTATGCGTATTGCCGAACATGAGCCTCAACGTACTCAGTCTTTAGAAGAAGTGCGTGAGAGTGTCGTTGCTGCATTAAAGGCCGATTTGGCCAAAGACGCTGCGCTGGCATATGCACAATCACTCGTGGATAGCGGTGATGTGTCTGTTTTGGCAGAAAAATCGCTCAGTCTAGCTGAGTTCCCTGGCGTTATCCGTAATAGTAGCGATATCAGCCCCGCTGCAGTTGAACGTTTATTTGCATTATCTCAATCAGGTGAACGCGCAGCGGTCGCATTAGCCAATGGCAACGTCGGTTTAGTTGAGCTAGTGGCAGTAGTACCAGCGTCAGAACCGACAGCAGAAGATGTCGAGTCATATCAAGCGCGGATCTCGCAAGAACGTGCACGTGATGATTTCCAAATCTATATTGATGCTCTAAAAGAACAAGCAGAAATCGTCTATATAAACAATTAAGCTGTTTTATCATTAAAGAGGCCAGTTTTATCACTGGCCTTTTTTATAGGAAGTTGCAAGTTTCGACAAGATTTAACGCACACTTATCCAGTGTGTGTTCACAAGTCGGATTTATTGCATTTGTGTCAGCCACATCAAGAGCATATATGTGACTGCAATTATCGATGAAATAACCAAGATATAGACAAACCCCTGCTTACCCTGTTTGAGCGTATAGTTATTCGCTTTGAGGTATAACACCCAAATGACGCACAACACCAAGGGAATGAGAAATAATAACCGTATCACAGTACCTTCCTAGAACATGTATTTGTTGTTTATTGCGCAACAAAGTATCACTTAAGTCAGGGGTGCTTAGCAATATATCGGTTGTATTTCTTTTGTTTCAGTTTGTGTAAATCCACTACAATCAGTCCATCGACACAATGTGAAAAATCCGGATCGACGCCAAACGCGTGGAAAGCAGTGCCTGACGCTTCGGTTAATTCCGTATATTGCTTAAACAAAGTAGGTATTGCATAGCCCATCGCTTTGAGCATGTGTTTTAAGCGCACCAAATCCGCTTGGTAATCCTCACCATCAAATACATCCAGCATATCGGGTTGTATCCGATATGGCACATTGGCAATCGCACACGGCGAGCTCGTTCCAAAATAGCGCTGATAGAAGGCGACAATCATTTGCTTTGCAGGTTCTGAGTAGGTGTTGGATAGGCTAACCGGACCAAACAGATACTGATAATCTGGATAACGATTGAGATAGGCACCAATACCAAACCACAAATAATCTAATGAGCGTTTACCCCAATATTTGGGTTGGACAAAGCTGCGACCAAGCTCTAGACCTTTGGCAAACATGGGGGCTGATGTTTGGTTATATTGGAATAAGCTTTGACTGTATAAATCTGAACCATGCACATCGTGCACGTCTTTAGCACAGCCAAAGCGATATGCACCGACAATCTCAAGTGCATTGGGATCCCACAATACAAGGTGTAAGTATGATTGGTCATAGCGGTCAATATCGCGTTTGGTCCAAGTGCCTTCTCCTACGGCGCGAAACGCGATTTCTCTGAGTCGTCCAATTTCGCGCATGATGACACTCGAACCGCTATGTCGATACAAATAAATGGCTTTGCCATCATCGGTATGTCCTAAAGACTCACATTCATCTAGTAATGCATGTTTTAACCTAACTTTGTCTTCTGGCAGCGCAATGGGTGCTTGGGTTTTAAATACCAAACTTTTGTCGTGACCAAGCGCATAGACGTGCTTTTTGAATAATTTGCAAATGTGTTTCATTGACACGTCTGGCATATCGTAAGCCTGTGGGGGAATAATTTGACCAATGCGAACAGGGAAATGCGTTGCGCGTTGTTTGAACATTTCCTTTATCAGCAAGGCACTAGCGAGGGGTTTGTACAACATAGACAATGAATAAAACAGTGGCGAATTTTTTGCCTTAATATACATGGGGAGAATAGGCGCATGATATTGCTTAGCCAATTTTAGAAAGCCTGAACGCCATTGGGTATCTCGCACTCCTTGCGGTCGTAAGCGCGACACTTCTCCGGCTGGAAATATCAACACGGCGCCTTCATTCTGCAAATGGGCGTGTGCTTTTTTGAGGTCGTGTTTACTGGTCGCAGAACGGGTGTTATTGACGGGTAAGAGTAAAGACTCAATATGGGTTATAGCCGTTAACAATTGATTGGCCATCACTTTAACATCCGGTCTAACGGCATGGATTAATTTTAACAATGCCAAACCATCTAGCGAGCCAAGTGGGTGATTGGCCACAATAATGACCTTTCCTGTTTTGGGGATCGAGAGGATTTCGTTATCGCGGTAAGAATAAGTCGCTTCAAAATAATCCAAGACTTGTTCGACAAAATCAATACCACTGAGGTGGGGATATTGTTGTACAAAGCCTTGAATATCCGTTTCGTGACACAACTTTTTGAGACAAAAAATGAGCGGTTTGGCTAGTAGCGGACGGTTTTGCAGTTGAGGATAGTGCTGTGTTAGCACCTCAGAAACAGTGAGCATATATACCTAGTGTGTTACATAAAAACACTACTAAAGTAAAGAGATGGGATGACGTTTTGATGACGATTTGACGACGTAACCATGAAGAATGCGGAACCGTCAACCGATGTAAAACAGTCAATCAGCTACGACATCACACATCGTAGCTGATAAACAGATATTTCATTCATTAGTCTTTTTTGATAGGCGCCGGGCGTGGGTCAAAGTCCGTCATAGCCATGTAGGCCGTGAACAAAGCCCACACAGTTTGGTTTTGCCGAATATCATCGCGATCTATCTTGTCCAGCGTATCGTTAGGCGTGTGATGGTAATCAAAATAATAATACCCATCTTGTTTTAATGCGACGACCGGTACGCCATACTTGGGTAACATGGATACATCAGGGCCACCATTGGTATCGTTGCTCCCGAGCTCTATGCCCATTTTCGCTAGACGGTCATACAGTGGCTGTGCTTTTACTCGTTCACTTTCGGCAAAGCGCGTATCTAGGCGGTATATCTTACCGGCACCAAAATCAGACTCTGCGGCAACGATGATATTATTCAGTTGGTCTTTGTTGGCGCGCACATATTCATATGCACCGATTAGACCGATCTCTTCTGCAGCGTACAACACCACGCGGATAGTACGCTTGGGCTGTCCAACGACTGACCGGATATGCTGGGCGGCTGCCATCACAATACCGACACCGGCACCGTCATCTAACGCACCCGTGCCTTCATCCCAAGAATCGAGATGCGCCGAGATCAACACCACTTCATCGGGATGTGTGGAACCTGTGATTTCGCCAATGACATTATAAGAGGTTTGCCAACCTGCGTCTTTGGCCTGCATATTGACATCCACTAGCACCGGTTCATTGTGCTCGAACATGGCTTCAAGTGTATCGGCATCAGCTGTCGAAATCGCGCCGGCTGGGATTTTGGCTACCTCATCGTCATAGCGCATCACACCGGTGTGAGCAAAGCGCGAATTATCCGTGCCGACCGAACGTATAATGACGGCTTGTGCACCGAGTTTAGCGGCCTCTACTGCGCCACGCACGCGGTTGGGTACAACTTTGCCATAAAAACGTCCGGCCTTATCCCGTTGCATACGCGTATTCAAAAACACAATTTTGCCTTGTACTTGCTCAGGTGTCGCGGTACGCAGTGCATCTAAGGAAGGAAACATAATCACTTCTGCTTGCAGACCGCCTTCTGGCGTTGCCACTGAGCCGCCTAAGGCCGTGATAACTAAATCTTGAGGGAAAGGAGCGGTGACTTTGGCATCAGCAAAGCCGCGTTCCCAGTTACGCACCCGCACAGGTTGCTTGTAGACTTTGTCAAATCCCATTGCGTTAAAGGTTTGCTCTGCCCAAGCGACCGCCATCTTATCGCCTTTAGAGCCAGCGATGCGAGGCCCTACTTCAACGGTGAGTGATTTCACAATATCATAGGCCAAATCGCTCTGCTGAGTGTTGTACACAATTTGACTGAGTTGTTTATCCAGCGTGCTCATTACTTTGGGGGCTTGTTTGGTGGCTGGCGTATTGGTGTTCACTGTATTTTCACCTTGGTAAAATACAGAGTTTGGGCTGGCATTACAGCCAATGAGTATCAGGGTGCTGGCACATAATCCAGCAAATACCATACTTCGAGATAAAGGCATGTCGTCGTCCTATTATTATAATTTGGACGACATTATAACGAAAAAAGGTGAAAATTGGACATAAAAAAACCAGCTCAGCGGCTGGTTCTTTACAAAAACACAGTATCTTATAACGCTTTGATTTGCGCGTTAAGACGGCTCTTGTGACGAGCAGCTTTGTTTTTGTGAATTAGACCTTTAGTTGCCATGCGGTCAAGGATTGGAGCAGCAGCAGCGAATGCAGCTTGTGCGCCTTCTTTGTCGCCAGCAGCGATAGCAGCGTTAACTTTCTTGATGCAAGTACGAGTAAAAGAGCGACGGCTCGCATTATGCTGACGACGCTTCTCGGCCTGAATTGCACGTTTTTTAGCAGACTTAATGTTAGCCAATGTGAACTCCGAAATTCATTCAATGTAAAAATTAGGGCGCAGATTATCGGTTTTTCTGCCTGTATTGTCAAACGCTTTCACGAAGTTTTTCACTTTGCATACACAATTCATGCGCATAATGCTAATCTACGCGCACATTTTGCCAATTTCGACACCAACATGCTACTAAAATCAGGGATCATCGTGAGTTTTATGACATTGTTGTCGCGCGTGCTAGGATTGATCCGAGACGTGGTCGTCGCCAATTTTATGGGCGCAGGTGCAGGCTCTGATGTGTTCTTTTTTGCCAATAAAATCCCTAACTTTTTGCGACGTTTATTCGCTGAAGGGGCGTTTGCTCAAGCCTTTGTACCGGTTCTCTCGGAAGTGCAAGCCACAGGGGATGACAAAGCGCGTTTAGATTTCATAGCGAAGATCTCAGGTACACTTGGTGTGATTGTCTTTTTCACGTCGATCATGGGCGTACTTGGCTCTGGTGTCATTGCCGCCATTTTTGGCACAGGGTGGTTTATCGATTATCTCAATGATGAACCCGCTGGGGAGAAATACCTCCTTGCTAGCACCATGCTCAAAATCACCTTTCCATATTTGTTTTTTATTACGCTAACAGGCTTATCGGGTGCCATTCTCAATGCGATGAACAAATTCGCAGTCGCGTCTTTTACCCCAGTATTGTTGAATGTCTCTATCATCGCATGTGCCTATTGGTTGCACGACGATTTTTCAACTCCGGCGTTTGCCCTCGCATGGGGAGTATTCATCGGCGGCGTGGTACAGTTAGCTCTGCAAATTCCTTTTTTGTATCGCGCTAAGGCCTTAGTCAAACCGCAATGGGGCTGGCGTGATGAACGGGTCAAAAAGGTCCGTACCTTAATGATCCCCGCGTTATTTGGCGTATCGGTTAGCCAAATCAATCTGCTGTTTGACACGTTGATTGCATCGTTTTTGATGACCGGTTCTATCTCGTGGCTGTATTACTCCGACCGTTTGATGGAGTTTCCGCTGGGCTTGTTTGGCATTGCTATTGCGACCATTATTTTGCCGACACTATCGCGTGATCACGTTGCTGCTGACAGCTCAGCGTTTCAAGCGAATATGTCTTGGGCAACCAAAATGGTGTGTCTGTTGGGGATCCCCTCGGCATTGGGTTTGATAGTCTTGGCAGAACCGCTGTTGTCGGTCATTTTCGAACGCGGTGCATTTAGCTCCAATGATGTATCAATGGCCGCGGCGAGTTTGTGGGCGTATGGGGCAGGTTTATTGAGTTTTATGTTGATCAAAGTCTTTGCGCCGGGATTTTATGCACGCCAAGATACCCAAACTCCCGTCAAGTTTGGCATTATCGCCATGATCGCCAATATGGTGTTCAATGTTATCTTCGCTATCCCCTATGGCTACGTAGGATTAGCTATCGCCACGAGTTTGTCGGCGACCCTCAACGCCGTGTTACTGTACATCACATTACACCGTCAAGGCATTTTCAAACTCTCTACTCGTACCTTAATGTTAATCGTACGCATAGTGATTGCAGCCCTGGCGATGGTGATAATGCTGTCTTACATGCAAACCACGATTGATTGGAGTAGCCTGTCGCAATGGCAGCGTATCTTCCATGTGAGCCAATGGTTGGTACTCGCTGCGGTGGTATTCGTCTCGGCCTTGTTACTGCAAGGCGTGCAACCAAGACATTTTAAACAAACTACCTAAATGCATAGTCAAAACCAGTCCTTAGAGTGTGTTTTACCTTACAAAAATTCAATGAAAATTGACAAAAAGTAAAACAAACTTGACTTATTGGGTTGTGTCACTATACTTTGTCTAAAAGTAATGCTTACTTTACTTTTAGAAAAGAGGGTTTGACTTATGCAAGCAACAGAAACATACAATCAGAAAGAACAACGCAACACTAAACGTAGCGCGTTGTGGACGGGCTTATGGCTGGTATCTACCGCATTGTTGGCATTTGGTCCCAAATTGATATGGGATTACCACACCGTCATCTCGTTCACATTGGTATGGGTAAATTTGCTGATGGGGTACAAAATGGTTATGGCGAATAAACAATTACTTGAAGATTTGGATGAGCTGCAACAAAAAGTCATGTTGATGGGAATGGCCTTTGCGTTGGGTTGTACTATCGTCGTGGCCACTGTATTGGGTTTGCTAGAAGCGGTACGCTTAGTGGATTTCGTGGTCAATCCTTCCACGATTTTATTCGTCACAGGTGGTACGTATTTGGTCGGTATCATGATGGCCAGACGGAAGTATTTATGAAAAATCGACTCAAAGTTTTACGCGCGGAACGCGACTGGACGCAAGCGGATTTAGCAGAGCGTTTGGATGTGTCCAGACAAACTATCGTGGCGATAGAGAAAGGAAAGTATGATCCGAGTTTGCCGCTGGCGTTTAAGGCGGCCAAACTCTTTGCGACCCAAATCGAAGATATTTTTATGCCCGACGCATAGGTTGGGCTTTTGTCATAGCTAATCGGCCTCAACTCGTTTATAATCACGCGCCTGAAAGAGTAGGTCAAAAAGGCAGTACACATGGAGCTAATCCGCGGTTTACACAATATCAGAGCGCAGCACAAAGGCTGTGTTTTGACCATTGGTAAATTCGATGGCGTCCACCTTGGTCACCAAGCCGTGCTCAAGAGCCTGATTGCCAAATCCAAAGCGCTCAATCTTCCTGCAACAGTCATGGTGTTTGAGCCCCAACCGGAAGAAGTCTTTGCGCCCCAACATGCGCCAGCTCGTTTATCGCGGTGGCGTGACAAGTACAATGAGCTCAAGCGCTTGGGACTAGACCGGCTGATTTGTATTCCGTTTAATGCCAAGTTTGCCAGCCAATCTGCTCAAGAATTCATCGATAATATTCTGGTAGACGCCCTCGGTGTACAGTTTTTAGTCGTAGGCGATGATTTTCGTTTTGGCTACAAGCGCAAGGGCGATTTTGCAATGTTACAAGACGCAGCGAACACTAAAGGCTTTGCCGTGGTGAACACCAAAAGTTTCCGTCTGGCCGATTGTCGCATTAGTTCCACGGCGATCCGCGCAGCACTGGCAGATGACAATTTTGCGCTGGCCAACGAGATGTTGGGACGTGAATTCGCAATTTCCGGCAATGTCGTTCACGGTCAGAAAAAAGGCCGCACGATTGGCTTTCCTACCGCCAATGTCAATCTAAAACGCGCCAAAGCACCAGTCAAAGGGGTCTTTGCGGTACACGTCTATCACAACGACCAGCGCTATGATGGTGTAGCCAACATCGGTGCCCGCCCTACAGTGGATGGCCGAGATGCATTGTTGGAAGTACACATGTTTGATTTTACTGGTAATATTTATGGACAAAAAATCCATGTTACCTTGCAACACAAATTACGCGGGATTGTGAAATTTGCTACATTAGCAGACTTACAAGCCCAGATTCAGCTAGACGCTGAACAAGCACGACAACTATTACGCTAACTCAACTGGACTGACGATTTTATGAGTGATTACAAATCGACCTTGAACTTACCTGAAACCGCGTTTCCGATGCGAGGCAATCTGGCCCAGCGCGAACCGCAAATGCTGAAAGCGTGGACGGAAAAAAAGTTATATCAAAAAATTCGTGAGGCCAAAGCAGGTAAAACGCCATTCATTTTGCACGATGGCCCTCCTTACGCCAACGGTGACATTCATATTGGTCACGCCGTCAACAAAATCCTTAAAGATGTGATCGTCAAAGCTAAAACGCTTGCCGATTTTGATGCGCCGTATGTACCCGGTTGGGATTGTCACGGCTTACCGATTGAGTTAATGGTGGAGAAAAAAGTCGGCAAACCAGGCAAGAAAGTCAGTGCTGCGGAGTTTAGAGAAAAATGTCGTGCTTATGCTCAGCGTCAAATCGATGGGCAAATGAAAGACTTCATTCGTTTGGGCGTGTTAGGTGACTGGCATAATCCTTATAAGACCATGGATTTTAGCTCTGAGGCGAACATCATTCGTGCTTTAGCTAAAATTGTTGATTCAGGCCATTTAGAAAAAGGCTTTAAGCCGGTACATTGGTGTACGGACTGTGGCTCTGCGCTTGCCGAAGCAGAAGTAGAGTATAAAGATAAAGTATCACCTGCGATTGACGTTAAATTTGCTGTGGTTGATACCCAGACGGTAAGTGAAGCTTTTGGTGGTGCGGACGTGTCTGATGCATCAGTGGTCATTTGGACCACGACACCATGGACCATCCCTGCAAACCGTGCCGTATCGATTCACCCAGAATTAGACTATGCGTTGGTCCAAGTACCGGGGCAAAAAATTATCATTGCAGATGACCTCGTCGCTGACTGTTTGTCGCGTTACGGTATTGCCGAAGCGGATGCGACTGTACTTGCCCGCACGCAAGGTAATACACTTGAACGCGTTGCACTCGCCCATCCTTATTTGGATATCACAGTACCGGTGATCTTGGGTGAACACGTGACAACCGAGTCTGGTACGGGATGTGTCCACACGGCACCGGCCCACGGTGTTGACGATTTTAATGTGGGCAAAGTCTATGATATTGAAGTGTACAATCCCGTCGCTGCCAATGGTGTGTACGTAGAAGGGACACCTGAATTTGCCGGACAACACGTATTCAAAGCGAATGCGCCGATTGTCGAGTTTTTACAAAACAAAGATGCCTTGATACTGGCAACCGAGTATGAGCACAGCTATCCACACTGCTGGCGTCACAAAACGCCTATTATTTTCCGTGCTACACCGCAGTGGTTTGTCTCCATGGATAAAAATGGTTTGCGTCAAGACTCTCTTGCCCAAATTAAACAGACTCAATGGATCCCTGAATGGGGCGAAAATCGTATTGCCACGATGGTGGAAGGCCGTCCCGATTGGTGTATCTCGCGCCAACGTACGTGGGGGGTGCCGATCCCGCTTTACATTCACCAACAAACCGGTGATATCCACCCTCGTTCTGCAGAATTAATGGAACAAGTTGCCCAAGCGGTAGAAACCAAAGGGATCCAAGCGTGGTGGGATATTGATGATGCGACTTTACTCGGTGACGATGCTGCCCAATACGAAAAAGTCACAGATACCTTGGACGTGTGGTTCGACTCGGGTGTCACACACCATTTCGTGGTGAATTGCCGCGAGGATTTGCCTGCCAGTGCGGATTTGTATCTGGAAGGTTCTGACCAACATCGAGGCTGGTTTATGTCGTCATTGATGACAGGGGTCGCGATGGATGGCAAAGCGCCTTACAAACAAGTATTGACGCATGGTTTTACCGTCGACCAACACGGCCGCAAGATGTCAAAATCCGTCGGTAATGTAGTCGCACCGCAGGAAGTCTTCAACAAATATGGGGCAGATATTTTGCGTTTGTGGGTGGCGTCGACCGATTATCGCAGTGAAATTGCCGTATCCGACGAGATCCTCAAACGCTCAGCGGACGCGTATCGCCGTATTCGCAACACCGCGCGTTTCTTGTTGGCGAACCTCAATGGTTTTGATCCAAAAACAGACTTAGTAGATGCCAAAGACATGGTGGCGTTAGATGCATGGGCGGTCGCTAAAGCGCAAGAAACCCAGGCGGATATTGTGGCTGCGTATGACCAATACGATTTATTGGTCGTTACGCAAAAACTCATGCAATTCTGCTCGATTGATATGGGTAGTTTCTACTTGGATATCATTAAAGACCGTCAGTACACCGCCAAAGCCGACGGTTTGGCACGTCGCTCTTGTCAAACGGCCCTGTATCATATTGCACAAGCTTTGGTGCGTTGGATGGCACCGATTACCAGTTTTACCGCGCAAGAAATTTGGGAAACACTACCTCAAGCGACGACAGCTGATGAGTTTGTATTCACCGACGCTTGGTATACCGCATGGCCAACGATTGACAGTGAAGGTCGTTTTGACGATGCCTTCTGGCAAGATGTGTTGGCGGTAAAAGATGCCGTGAACGCTGCATTAGAACAGGCCCGTAAAGACCAAGGTTTAGGTGGTTCGCTAGAGGCGGATGTCGTGATTTATGCCCCTGATACGATGGTTGCCGAATTAGCGCAACTTGAAGACGAATTGCGCTTTGTATTAATTACGTCAACGGCGACAGTCAAACCTGTAGTTGAGAAGAGCAGTGATGCCGTTGCGACTGCCTTAGGTGATGTATTTGTGAGTGTCAGCAAATCTGCTGGCGAGAAGTGTGTACGTTGTTGGCACCATCGTGAAGATGTAGGCAGTGTGTCTGCGCACCCAGAGTTGTGTGGACGTTGTATCGACAACGTTGAGGGCCAAGGGGAACAACGTCATTATGCCTAAATCACTGACGGAACATTTCACGCAAACAGGGTTTCGGTTTTTGTGGATTGCCTTGTTAGGGTTAGTGCTGGACCAATACACCAAATACTTGGTCTTACAACATTTTGAGTTGTATCAATCGGTCCAAATCACCGGTTTTTTCAACTTAACGTATGTGCGTAACTACGGGGCTGCGTTTAGTTTTTTACATGACGCCGGTGGTTGGCAACGCTACTTCTTTACTGCGATTGCGTTTGTAGTGAGTGCCGTGATTTTGTGGTGGCTCAAACAATCACCGCGTGAACAAGTACTGCTTCCGGTAGGCTTTTGTTTTATTTTAGGTGGGGCGATTGGCAACGTGATCGATCGCTTGGTTCACGGCTATGTCGTCGATTTTTTAGATTTTTATTATCAAAGTTATCATTGGCCAGCGTTTAATATTGCCGATAGCGTGATCTTTATTGGCGCAGCATTGTTAATTATTGATATGTTTGTAAATAAAGAGAGTGCAGATGAGTAACGTTATTGGTGATAACAGCGAAGTTATTTTACACTTCGATTTGAAATTAGAAGACGGTTCTGCTGCAGATAGTACCCGTGTGAATAATAAGCCCGCGAAGATGGTGATGGGCGATGGTAGCCTGACGCCTAACTTTGAGGCCTGCTTACGCGGTCTGAGCAAAGGGGAAAAGGCCTCGTTCACGTTAGCAGCAAATGATGCGTTTGGCATGCCTAATCCCGATAATATCTATCACGTTGATCGCAGTAAGTTTGCGGCGGATATGGAGCTAGAAGTCGGTATGATCATGGGCTTTGCTCAGCCAGATGGTTCTGAGTTACCTGGTATTATCCGCAGTGTGGAAGGCTTGTCAGTCACGGTTGATTTTAACCATCCCTTAGCCGGTCAAACGGTGATCTTCGATGTTGAAATTATCGACGTGATCAACGCATAACATGCTTATCAAAACCCAATAATATTTGAAATAACACGCCATCACTTGATGTTATAAGGAACGATGCAATGCAAATTCAACTCGCCAATCCCCGTGGTTTTTGTGCCGGTGTTGACCGTGCTATCACCATTGTAGAGCGTGCTTTAGAGATGTTTGAACATCCCATTTATGTCCGCCATGAAGTCGTACACAACAAATTTGTTGTGGATGGACTCAAAGCCAAAGGCGCGGTGTTTGTGGCAGAGTTGGATCAAGTACCGGATGATAGTATTGTGATTTTCTCCGCGCATGGGGTCTCACAAGCGGTACGCAACGAAGCCAGTCGTCGTGGTCTTAAAGTGTTTGATGCAACGTGTCCATTAGTGACCAAAGTACATATGGAAGTGATGCGCGCGTCCAAAAAAGGCACCGAATGTGTGTTGATTGGACACAAAGGTCATCCAGAGGTTGAAGGGACAATGGGGCAGTATGATAACCCTAATGGCGGGATCTATTTAGTTGAGACCGCTGAGGATGCCCGTGCTTTGCAAGTCAAAAACCCTGACGATTTGTATTATTGTTCCCAAACCACTTTATCGGTCGATGATACCGCCGATGTTATTGATGCACTGCGCGAAACCTTTCCCAACATAGATGGCCCGCGCAAGGACGATATTTGCTACGCCACACAAAACCGTCAAGATGCGGTGCGCGATATGGCACAAAGTTGTGATTTGGTGCTAGTGGTCGGCGCGACTAATAGCTCCAACTCTAACCGTTTGCGCGAGCTATCTGAAAAGTTAGGCACCCAAGCGTATTTGATTGACGATGCGAGTGCCATTGACCCTACATGGTTAGAGGGCAAAGCCAATATAGGTGTCACAGCCGGTGCTTCTGCGCCTGAAGTGTTAGTGCAAGGCGTGATCGCAACCTTACAAGCGCACGGTGCGGGTCAGGTAACAGAACTCTCAGGCCGTGAAGAAAATATTGAATTTGCGGTCCCCAAAGAACTACAAATCAAGCAACTCTAAGTCCTGATTCTACCCCAAATATCGCGGGTTACCCAGCACATATACCGATGCGTCTCGTGCATGATGTATCGGTTGCTCTGTCCTGTCCCTAAGTCGTGTTATACCCAACCTAAGTTGTGTTCCTGCCATCTTTTATTGGCTTTTCCTGATGCAAACGTCTATGCATATCAATGGGAAGTTTATAAGGAGGCCCAGTGCAACAACGTCAGCGTTCACGTCAACATATTCACACCGTACTTCACCAGCAAACGGGCTTAGGGATGTTTGAGGTGCTTGTCACCTTAGTCATCACAACAGTTGGTTTGCTAGGAATTGCAAGCTTGCAATTCGTTTCCTCGTTGCATAACGCGGATGCCCTTGCCCGCTCGCAGGCTGTTTTAGTCGCTGAACAATTTGCTGAACGTTTGCGCAGCGCTGCAAAATGGTCTGCCACTCGTTATGGCATGGTCGTGGATAATGCGTATTTTACGGCAAGTAACTATCATTTTGCTGATTTGAATTGTGCCGATAAGCGTCAAACGGACTATACCTGTTTTTGTCTCACGATTCCGGCACAGATCCCTGATTGTGAACGTCAGGTGTGCAGTGCCTCGCAAATTGCACAATATGACGCTTATCAATTGTCTTGTACTGCAGTACAAAGCCATCCATTGACCGAAATCGCATTAACATGTACAGATAAAGATACTTCCGACGCTAATACATGTAGTGTGGGTTCTCCTCATAATATCTTGGTCAAGTGGCCAATTTATGCTTGGCAGAATCAATATATAGCTGTGGATAGTGCGTGCCAATCGACAACTGAGCAGGCGTTTTCCTGTGTAGCCATGACGTTGTATTTATGAATCCACTTGATGCCAGTACCACACCCATTCAGCACACTGGATTCACCATTGTTGAAGTGATGGTTGCACTGGCGTTAGGCAGTGTTTTGGCTCTGGCCATCATCCAAGTCATGGTGAGTCATACCGTCGCTGAGCGCGTTAATCATGCGCTGGCTTCGGTACAAGAAAATGGTCGGTTTGGTATGTTGCGCTTGCAGCAAGTACTACTACTTACGGGACGTTATGATCCGCTTGATCCTGCTTTAAATACCCATGTGGATACTGCCGAAGAAGGATGGTTTGTGCATAAACACCCAGTCCTCCTACCGAATGATGTTCCGTTAAGACCTACATTAGGAAGCCGTAATGGTATAACAGGTGCCAACGATACTTTGGTAGTCGTAGGGCAGAACCGGATTGATTGTCGCGGTTATCGCTTAGGCTATAGTGCGGAGGAAGCATTCCCGGTGGTGAACGAATTTTTTGTAGAACATGAAACGTTGAAATGTCGAGGTTTTGATTTGCGGGTTCTGCGTGGCCAAAAAGCGGCTGTTGGACATAATCATCACGCTGCTTTTAGCCTGTTAGATGGCGTCAAAAGTTTTCAGGTCTTGTATGGTATTGATAGCACATTGAGTGGGCGAGTCACCCAATACGTGCCTGCTAGTGCGTTAACGACAACAGATATTATTTTGACGATTCGGATTGGGATGTTATTACAAAGTGATGACGCAATTAATGTGCAGAACACGCAAGCTTTTGCCGTACTTGATGAAGTAGCCATAACACCAGCAACCACACATGTTTACCGGCAATTCGAACATACGGTATCACTGCGTAATGTGAAGTACTACATGATGCAGAGACCATAATGCGCGGTCAAGTTCACTTATTTGTGGCACAACGCGGCGTCGTGTTGATCTTTGCTTTATTAGTATTGTTATCTCTGACTATCTTGGCTGTGGCATCCGTTTCCTCCGCACTCCTTCAACACCAAATGGCCGTTTCACACACCCAACAATCCTTGGTGTTCAATGCTGCTGAAGCCGCGTTGGCAAAGGTTATTCTCGAGTCAGAAGCGCAATGGCGGGGATCGGGAACCCGTCGACAGGACCCTTTCAACATAGCGCGACAAGCGTATGCCTCGGATCCTAGTGAAACGGATTTACGTTGTTTTGCTGGGACGGGAATGATGCAAGACAATGTGGCTCGTTATAAGCTGGGGGCTGACCTCCAACAGGCGCAGACGGGTCAAGATGATACCCAAGTACGCCTGCTCAGTTGGTCACGGATCGCATTTATTCAAGCACAAGCTTGTCCTGGTTCATCCGCTGTTATAAGAAGCAACACAATGCGTTGTCATATGTTTGTCGTGACAGGTTGTGGGCAAATAGAGAACCGTCCGTTCGCGGTTGCAAACGCATTGACCGTATCCGTAGTTACTGACGAAAATGATAGTTGGAGGTAAGTGTGTGGTCACTGACTAAAATGGAAAGCGGTGCTCGATTGATGTGCATAGCCGTGTTTGCCAGCATGGTCACAATGGTGTCCTGGGCTGAGCATGTGCGCGGACCGATAAATACTTCTATTCCACGCCAGAGCAGTGAAAACGCAGATTACCCAAAGTTAAACCAAGCCTGGTCACACCCGACGTTAACCAAAATCAAAGTAGGCGAGGATACGAAAAATGTCATCATTATCGGTGGTGGTGATGCCAGCCAAGCAACCAAAACCGTCAGAAGCGCAGATAGTGTTGGCAATGCGATTTACATTATTGATGCGGATAACGGTGCGGTTTTATTCGTAATTAGCGCTGCTGAGTCAGATGTGGTGACCACCGAGATGATATATGCTATCACCGGCCGTATTGCAGCAGTTGATCGCGATGAGGATGGGTATGTCGATCATCTCTATGCGGCAGATACCGGCGGACAATTATTCCGTTACGATATTTACAACGGTCAAACCGGGATCCATCTTATCAATGGTCAACGAATTGCTGATTTTGGTGGGGATACCGAGGCTAGTCATCGGCCTTTTTACGCTGGGCCTGACATTGTCGCGGTGAGTCAGCATCATCCGCCTTTTTTCGCGATTGCGCTTGGCTCGGGTCAGCAGCTGGATGCACTTAATACCTCGCTGCAAAATAGTTTTTATGTGTATCGCGATGAAAGTGTTTTTATGCAAGATGAATACGGTCGGTTTGTTTTCCCTGAGGCCGTCGTGAGGCCAAATCATCTCTACGATGCGACAGAGCATTTGTTGTCCTCTGATAATGATTGGGTTAAAGCCGCGGCATTGGCAGCTTTGCAGGACAAGCAAGGCTGGCGTATTGATTTATCTGATGGGGGAGAAAGGGTTCTTAACTCGCCATTGATTGTAAACTATCAAGTGTTTTTTACCACTTACATACCAGCCGCATCACAACCCAATTTGGCTACCTCTGCGACAGATAATGCGCGTGCATATTTAGTCAATGTGTTCACCGGCTCGGCTGTAACTGATCTGGATGACAATAACAAGATGGAGTCAATTGACCGTTATGCACCACTCAATCAAGCAGGGATACCGCTCGAACCTAGTATTGTGTTCAAGGATATGGCTGAACCGAGTGTGTGCATGGGGACAGAGTGTGTAACAGCTGCGATTGTGCATGATCGTGATGGTAACGCAGTGCCTTGTGCGAGTGAGTTTGCTTGTCTTGCCCGCCATATCTATGGACGATTTAAACGGGTTCAACCACAAGCTTGGACGACGACAATAGAGAGGCAGTAAGATGAAGACGCTCACCGGTTTTACCCTTATTGAATTGATGCTCACCGTGGCGCTGATTGGCATCATTTTGACCGTCGCTTTGCCTAACTATCAAGGTATCATGAAGCAGTCGGCAAGAGCCACTGCACAAGCTGATTTAATGGCTTTTGCCGCAGCGATGGAACGCCACAAAGCCGCTGTCTATACCTATGCTGGAGCGGCCAGGGCAGCGGGTGATACCGGTAGCCCGAGAGTATTCCAAGCGCATTCTCCGGCAACGGAAACCGTTGCCTTAAAAGAGTATGATCTGACAATTGAGAGCCTGACCGGCAACGGGTTGAGTTACACCCTTGCGGCAACGCCGGTTCCCGGTGGGACACTGGCCAAAGATGGTGTGTTGTATTTATTCTCGGATGGGCGCAAAGCTTGGGATAAAAATAACAATGGAACCTTAGAATTAACAGAGTATTGCTGGCGTTGTTAAACACTTAACGACAGTGTAAGTCCCTGCCCGAATTGGTTTCGTAAATTCCGTCACCATCTTTGTCACGACTGACCTTGATGCGGCCTTGTAAGGACACAAACAATGCGCGGGCATGACGATCAGTGGCATTGAGATCACAAATTTTGATCGTTGCTGGCGAGGCGCTGACACCGTTAAAATTGAAGCGTATTGGTGTGCTTGGACCTGTTGTAACCGTATTGTGAGAGCGAGTCAAAGTCGTTAATAGGCGCTCATCGTGGTCAAGCCTATGATTCGCATTATCATCAACAAACACCATTTTATGTTGATTCCAATCTTTGTCACAATCGATAAAATCAGCGGTGGGACAGATGATCGTTGTATGCTTGGTATGAATGGCATGATGACGAGCAAACTGTACGACGCTGCTGGTGGAGTTTAGCTGGGAGATAATCACATTATTTTGGTACAGATGGTGTGCACTAGGTCCAACCACGATAAACGTCAGCGCAACAATACTCAGCGCGATCATCAATTCCAACAAGGTCAAGCCAATGTGTCGTTGCATGTTCTCCCTCTTCTAAAAATTGTTTTATCTTCCTATAATACTGATGCAAAGCCCCTGTATTTTAGGTATTCTTAATAACAGACATGTTTTGCAGCTCTATGATGACCTAGAACTTGCTGTAAAACGACTGGCTAATCGTTGAGTTTTAATTGAGGTGACACGGTGTCAATACAGGCCATTTTAGAAGAAATGCGCGTCTTACCCGAAATAGACGTGGTAAATGAAATTTCCCGACGAGTGAAGTTTATCAAACAACAGCTCATGCTTTCAGGGTGCAAACACCTAGTGTTGGGTATTAGCGGCGGTATTGATTCTTGTACCTTGGGGCGCTTAGCACAAATTGCAGTAAATGAACTCAATGCAGAACAAGGCTCAGATGCATACCAATTTGTTGCTGTACGCTTGCCCTACGCCGTACAAGCGGATGAGGCTGATGCCCAAGCTGCGATTGATTTTATTGAGCCGTCACAGTCTGTGACGGTCAATGTTGCTCCCGGTAGCGACGCCATTCACGCTCAAGTCAGTGTGGCATTAGCAGAACAGAATTTATTACCGACAGACCAAACGCACATTGATTTTGTGCGCGGTAATGTCAAAGCGCGCACACGTATGGTCGCCCAGTATGAAATTGCGGGCATGTTAGGTGGCTTAGTACTGGGTACTGATCACAGCGCTGAAAATATCACGGGTTTTTATACTAAATACGGAGATGGTGCCTGTGACTTAGCGCCTCTGTTTGGATTGAATAAACGTCAAGTCCGTGCGCTAGCTAAACACATGGGCGCACCTGAGATAGTGATCACAAAAGCCCCAACAGCTGATTTAGAATCTTTGAACCCACAGCTTGCGGATGAACAAGCCTTGGGTCTAAGCTATGACGAAATTGATGACTTCCTTGAAGGGCGTGATGTGCCTGCAAGGGTAGCAGATAAACTCGTCAGCATTTACTACAAAACCCAGCACAAACGAGTGCCCATCCCCACTATTTATGACAGTGAGATAAACTAAATGAAGAAAATTGAAGCGATCATTAAACCATTCAAAATGGATGATGTGAGAGAAGCCTTGGCTGAAGTTGGCATAAGCGGTATGACCGTAACTGAAGTCAAGGGGTTTGGTCGTCAAAAAGGCCATACAGAGTTGTATCGAGGCGCTGAATATCAAGTTGATTTTTTACCCAAGATGAAACTGGAAATTATTTTATCTGATGACCACGTTGAACGCGCGATTGAAGCCATTATGCAATCTGCACAAACAGGCAAGATTGGCGATGGTAAGATCTTTGTGTACAACGTTGAACAAGCGTTGCGTATTCGTACTGGAGAGAGTGACGACGAAGCATTGTAATGCGGGCAAAGTAACGTCCCAGTGGCTATGGCGCATGGTCTGTAGAACCAGAGGCAACTATGTGCTTAGAAGGTTGTCTTATTATCGCCTTATGTTGCT
>JBEVCF010000127.1:0-5646 GCA_040514355.1 Glaciecola sp. | reverse complement strand
ATCATGTATAAGTATTGTTTATGCCAGCTAATTCAACGATTTATAAGGGTAATAGATGAAACAGCTTTCTTTAGATGCCATTCGCACCTTTGTCACTGTCGTGGAATTAGGTGGCTACGCCAAAGCGGGCGATGTACTGGGCCGTTCCCAGCCGGCGATTAGTCTGCAGCTGAAAAAGCTCGAACAACAACTCGACAAAACCCTTTTCGTCAAAGTGGGGCAACGTCATGTGTTAAGTTCGGACGGGCAGTGGTTAATGGGGTATGCCAAACGTTTGCTCGAGATTAACGATGAAGTATTTCAAGCCGTGCAACAAGACCCGCTTAAGGGGCGTTTACGCTTGGGGATCCCCAGTGAATTTGCATCGACCTTATTACCCAGCATTATCGGTGAGTTTTCTAAACGCTACCCAGACGTATCCTTAGATGTCACCTCTGCGTTGAGCCAAAACTTACTCGGTCCCCAGCACAAAGACGATTTCGATTTGGTATTGGCCTTAGTTGATCCAAATGTCGAGACAGAGGGAGAGATCTTACGTAAAGACGAGTTGGTGTGGGTGGGTGATATTCGTCAACCAATCAAAACCGACCCTATTTCCCTCGTACTTGCGCCGAATGGCTGTATGTATCGTTCACGCGTCATAGAAAAGCTCAAACAACAAACCAATATGTGGAAAATATCCTATACCAATGCAGATTTATATGGACTGATTGCAGCTATCCAACAAGGCTTAGGGATCACCGCATTAGCCCGCCAATCCGTACCTAGTTCACTCACGGTGTTACAGCACCCAGAACTGCCTCATTTAGGGAAAATCAATATTTGTTTGTTCAATTTTGATACACAACACCCTGAGGTGTCTAGAACACTATCCGAATTTATTCGTATGCGCTTAAAGTAAACAATTCGACGTTAGTTATATTAAGCTATTGAAATTAAATTAAATTTTTAAACACCTACTTTCTGATGGAAATTGTTTTTCCATATAGTGCTAAAGTGCATTGGCAATTCACTAGGCTTAATGGCACTATTTACGTTCGGTAAACGTTGTACCTCACACACAGATCACGACATGAACGTTTTATTTATTTGCACCCACAATCGTTGTCGCAGCATTATCTCAGAAGCCATTACTCAACAGCTTAGTGAAGGACTGATTGAAGCGCGCAGTGCTGGTAGTCAACCAAGTGGTCAGGTTCATCCTTTGACCTTGACATATCTAGCGAAGCACGGATTTGATACGGATGGCTTGACTAGCCAAAGTTGGGATGAATTTGCAGACTTTGCGCCTGATGTGGTGATAACAGTATGCGACACTGCCGCTCAAGAGACTTGCCCGTTGTACTTCACAGATACCCTGGTATTGCATTGGGGTATGGCTGACCCTTCTAAAATCAGTGGCGATCCTAATATTGTCGCTTCGGCCTTTGGCGCATGTATCATGCAAGTTAAAGCTCGAGCGCGTAATCTTCACGATATCGCCAAACTTGGGCTGTCCGGTGATGCGATGCACCACGCATTGAGAAATTTGATCGAGCCATAATCTGCCACGCTGTTCGATTATTAGCGCTGAGTTCCTTACCTACAACAATGTTGCATTCCATAACAAACACTGGTTAACTGCCCTCATCTGTGTCATTGATATCGCAAAAATATAACTAAATTGCGATATTGTTTATGAGGTCGTTGCTTATGTTCACACTTGGTTTGCGTCATGTATTAATCGTCTCTGTGCTACTTTTCAGCTCGTCTGCTGTTGCCAAAGCAGGCGAGAAAGCGCCACCAAGAACCGCAGAAGAAGGGCAAGGCCCTTATACAAAACTGATTTTACGCGGTGTCAATCTCATCTCAGGTGAAGGCGCCCCGACTCGCGGTCCAGTCGATATTGTCATTGAAGGTGACACCATCACGCGCATTGTCAGTGTTGGCCACCCTGGTGTGCCTATTCTGGATGACAAACGTCCCAAAGCCGACCCACAAACCAAAGAAATGGATTTGACCGGCTACTATGTATTACCCGGCTTTGTCGACATGCACGGTCACATAGGAGGGAGCGCTGATGATATCCCTGCGGAATATGTCTTCAAACTGTGGTTAGCACATGGCATTACGACGGTACGCGAGCCTGGTAGTTTTAATGGCCTAGATTGGGTACTTGATCATGTTAAGCGCTCGGCAAACAACACGATCGTCGCGCCTCGTATTATCCCTTATCTCGGGTTTGGAATGGGCAGTGAAAGCCCTATTTTCAACGCAGAACAAGCCCGTGCTTGGGTTAAAAGTGCCGCTCAACAAGGCGCCAAGGGCATCAAGTTCTTCGGCGCTACGCCTACTGTGATGAAGGCCGCACTAGACGAAGCCAACAAGCAAGGGCTAGGCACAATGATGCACCATGCTCAGCTCAATGTAAAAAGCATGGATGCGCTCGATTCGGCCCGTCTAGGCCTCACCACCATGGAGCATTGGTATGGATTGCCCGAAGCCTTATTTACTGACCGTACCATCCAGCACTACTCTGTTCATTACAACTATAACGACGAACAACATCGCTTTGAAGAAGCAGGCCGTCTGTGGGCGCAATCGGCTCAACCAGGCTCTGCACACTGGAATGCTGTAAGAGATGAATTAATACAACTAGATTTTACTATCAATCCTACGCTCACCATTTATCAGGCGTCACGGGATCTCCAACGCGAACGCACCGCACCTTGGCACAATGAATATACGCTGCCCACTTTATGGGATTTCTTTACACCAAGTCGCTATGCCCATGGTAGTTATTGGTTTGACTGGGGGACCGAACAAGAAATCGCTTGGCAAAAGAACTACCAAAAATGGATGGCGTTTTTGAATGATTTCAAAAATCACGGTGGGCGTGTAACGACGGGTTCTGATTCTGGCTATATCTACAAAATCTATGGCTTTGGTTATATTGCGGAGCTCGAACTCTTGCGTGAAGCAGGATTTAACCCTTGGGAGGTGATTCAAGCAGCGACGCTAAATGGCGCAGAAGCTTTGGGCATGGCAGATCAGATTGGTTCTATCGTGGTTGGTAAAAAGGCAGACATGGTGGTTATCAAAGACAATCCCATTGCCAATTTTAAAGTACTCTACGGTACCGGCCATTATCGCTTAAATGAAGAGAATCAACCCGTCACAGTCGGGGGAGTGGATTACACAATTAAAGACGGGATTGTATATGACGCCAAAGCCTTACTAGCCGATGTGAGAGCCATAGTACAAGCCGCCAAAACCAACTAAAAAACGGGTGTAAAATACGCCGTCAATGAGTTACTTTGGTAACACTTCAAGGCGCGCTTCTTTACCAGGATGAGTCGAAAAAATATGCGTTTCAGCAGGGGCTTGCTCGAGTAGTTTACCCAAGGCTGCATGCATAGCGCTGGGGTCAATATTTGCTTTGCGCAACAGTTCAATCGCATATTGATCCGATTCGAGTTCAAACGCTTGGCTGTGTTGAAACGCATAAACGTTGACAAAGACCGCAAGGGTTTCTTCTGATATCCCTTCTTCTGCGCCAAACAATGTCGCTGCTAGAATGGTTGAGCCCGCCACAATCATCAACTCTTGCAAAGCATGACGTGCCTCAACATGGCCCAGTTCATGTGCAAGCACAGCCAACACCATATCGTCATCGTTTAACAAATTGACCAATTGGTCCGTGACCACAATTGGCCCACCTGGAAATGCCAGCGCATTCGGTCCGATCTTCTGAGAGTATTTAATATACAAACGCGGTTTGTTCGCCAGCCCACTGACCTGCCACAGGGCATCATAACCTTCCTGTATGCGAATGCGTTGCTCAATGCTCAATTTTGACGGGAACATATACTCATTCGATACCGATGCAAAGGCCGTTTCCCCTATCTTCGCTTCGGCCTCGTATGGTACCAATCCGGTGAGGGCGGGCGCAGACACGATGAGCAGCCAGCGCAACAACAAAATAGCTAACACCACAGAGCCTGTGAGGATCAAGGATTTTCGCCACGTAAACTGCTCAAAATAATGCACCCAACTCGACCATACACTGCTAGTCTGCAAACGCAGGTCGTCGGGAATAGCATGATCAGACACAAAAGACGAGCCATCGGTAAAATATAGTTGTTGGCCTTGCATCGAGCTTAATTCTACAATTTTTTGTACATCGTCATGCTGAGTTCGCAAGGACAAAGTCCCATTGTCGTGTAACAAAAATGCACGATGGGCCTTGGCACTCACACCATCAAAATAATTCCCAGCTATCATCGACATACTTTTTCAGACCTTGCTAATACTGTGTGGTGGATACGTTAAAGCCCCAGATCTACACCATCAAAATCGGCAAACTCCTCGCCAATAGACGATTGATATTCTGTAGCTTCTGCCACAAACTCATCAAAGTCCATCGTGCAACGTGTGGCAATGTGTTCACACATATAGGTTTGTAAGCGTACCTGTGCCCATGGGATCATAAAGCCTAGCGTCACGATAATCGCGAAGAAATTGGTTATTAAAATAAACAATAAGCGCCATGGGTTGATCGTGTTGCTGAAATACACTTTGTCTTCTACCGACAAGCGATTAAACAATATCGTGGTACAAAACACGCGATACACAAACCCGATGAAAAACAAATATAAATACACTGCAAGGGCGAGTAAGAAAAAACCAGACGTCAAAAACGCGCCTGAGTACTCAGTGACACTCTGGGTGGCTAAAGATGTCACCCCTAGCACCAAACCCACTAGCCAGATGCACCCCACCGGCAAAATGACACTGATGCCAAATAAGCGGTAAAACTCTCCCACAGAGAAATCAGTTTCAAAATCTCGGCCACCATAAGATAAGCGATTCCACACGTATTTGAGTAGATTTCGCACCGCGATTGGAGCGAGTAATCCTACCGATATAAATGCCAATAGAGGCATCAGAATATACGCAATAAAGGCTTCCCAATAATCGCCTTTGAATGTAAATCGCACATTGCGATAAGACGTAACTTTAGCATTAAACGCTAAGGACAAGTTGACTAAATGCGGCGTTAAGAATAATAAAGCAATCACAAAAATAAAGTAGATTTGCGGTAGAAACGTCGCAATCAGATTGAGGATTGCAAAACCAATCAACACAATCACTCGCCCCTTAAAAATTTGGAGTCCTGTCGCATGATAACCAAAAGGAGCATTTTCTAATAAGGTATTATTGTAGAAGTATTGTTTGCGACGGACTTTCGCCCAAGCGCTATAAACACCTAAAGTAACTATCGTCAAAAAAAGATTGGATATCCAAATACCAAAATATTCTGATGTTTTGCCTGTAAACTTGAGATGATAGCGAATGCCATCTAACATGCTGCGTCCTTTTATGAGTGTATTACGCACTCAACTATGTAAGGAAACGCAGCGATTTGCAAGTAAATGAATATGAGTTACGCGACTGAACTGGTTGAGGTTAATTCACGCGCCAAATATTTATGTGTTAACACTTTGAGGATGTCGGTTTCACTTTCTGAACGTTCGCCATCAATGCCCGTTATACCCATTGCAACCTCCAACACGCGTTCTGCGTCAAAATTCAGGTCCTCGGCCATCTCTTTCACAAAGTTCTGGGCCTCACCACTATCGACCGCTTCACGTGCTTGATGAATCG
>JBEVCF010000126.1:0-20475 GCA_040514355.1 Glaciecola sp. | reverse complement strand
CGTATATACACGTATATAAGAATTAGGTAAGCTAATGAGAGTATTAAAGGCTGCCGACACAATTATAAGAAACACTAAGGAAACACTTATGGCTAAAGGGCAATCACTTCAAGACCCATTTTTGAACGCATTACGTAAAGAACGTATTCCCGTTGCCATTTATTTGGTGAATGGCATAAAATTACAAGGACAAGTTGAATCATTTGATCAGTTTGTCATTCTGCTAAAGAATACCGTCAGTCAAATGGTGTATAAACATGCGATTTCAACAGTGGTCCCTTCAAAAGCGATTCAAATGCCGTCTCAAAGTGACAATGAAGGCGCTGAGTAATACCGCTAGTAGTCTCTAAAGTAGGTACATTGAAACAGATTAACTCCCTTGTTTGAGCGTTACGAAGCCGGTGAACAGGCCATTTTAGTTCACGTTGACTTTGCTGATGCGAATGCTAATGAAGACATACATGAACTGCAGATGCTGGTTTCATCTGCAGGCGTTTTTGCGTGCGAAATCATCACGACTTCGCGTTCGGCTCCGCATCCTAAATACTTTTTGGGTAGTGGCAAAGCCGAAGAAATTGCTGCTGCTGTGCAAGCGCATGAAGCGAATGTCGTCATTTTTAATCACGCTTTGTCACCATCTCAAGAGCGCAACCTAGAAAGTTTGTGCAAATGTCGCGTGCTTGATCGCACCGGTTTGATTTTGGATATATTTGCCCAGCGCGCACGTACGCATGAAGGTAAATTACAAGTAGAGTTGGCGCAGTTGCGACACATTTCCACTCGTCTTATTCGAGGCTGGACTCACCTAGAGCGGCAAAAAGGCGGAATTGGTCTGCGCGGTCCAGGGGAAACCCAGCTGGAAACAGACCGGCGTTTATTGCGTGCGCGGATCAAGACAATTTTGCGTCGCTTAGAAAAGGTTGCAAAACAACGCGAGCAAGGGAGACGTTCGCGTAAGCGCAATGAAATCCCAACCATATCACTCGTAGGATATACCAACGCTGGTAAATCGACATTATTCAATACCATTACGGATGCTGATGTGTATGCAGCCGATCAACTCTTTGCGACACTCGATCCGACCTTGCGCAAAATTGATGTAAAAGACGTTGGTCCAGCTATTCTGGCTGATACGGTTGGATTTATTCGGCATTTACCACACGATTTAGTAGCCGCATTTAAAGCGACGCTACAAGAGACACAAGAAGCTGATTTGTTGTTGCATGTGGTAGATTTTGCAGACGATCAATATGATGAAAACATGCGTCAGGTCAATGATGTACTGGCCGAAATTGAGGCTGATGAAATCCCTCAATTAATAATTTGTAACAAAATTGACCGAATGGATGCCGTTGAGCCACATGTTGATACGGATGATCAAGGCAGACCTATTCGAGTATGGATTTCTGCGCAACAGGCTTTGGGGATTGATTTATTAGAAAATGCCCTTACACAATGTTTAGCGCAAACTATGATCACTCAAATATTGCAAGTTCCGCCCACAGACGGCAAACTAAGAGCAGTATTTCATGAATATGATTGTATTTTGGAACAATCATACGATGAGCAAGGGAATTGGATAGTCAAAGTAAGGATACCCAGCAGTGACTGGTATCAACTAGATAAACGTTTAGAGGGTGCTCTAACTCATTTTTCAACCACCCCTCCTAAACCACAACATGAAGATTGGTAATTTCGATCTTCGCGATAGACTTTTTATAAAGATTCAACGTATACATTTTAAACTTAGTACAACGGAGATTAAGTATGGCTTGGAATGAGCCGGGTGGTAATAACAACGACCCGTGGAAAAACAAAGGTGGTAATAATCAAGGTCCACCTGACTTAGACGATGTGTTTAAGAACTTATTTGGCAAATTTAGCAAATCAGGCGGTGGCAATGGTTCAGGTTCATCTTTGAATCTTGGAGGCATTGGCGTTTCTTTATTGTTGGGCATTTTTGTCGTGGTATGGGTTATCAGTGGTTTTTATACCATCCGCGAGGCCGAACGTGGTGTCGTGTTGCGTTTTGGTGAGTACAACAAACTGGTAGAACCAGGCCTACAATGGAAACCGACGTTTATCGACCGCGTTATTCCGATTGATGTTCAAACTATTCGTGATCAAGCATCAGCAGGTTCAATGCTGACTGAAGATGAAAACGTGGTACGTGTACAAATGGAAATGCAGTACCGTGTTGTCGATCCGAAGAAGTTTGTCTTTGCGGTGGTCAATCCAGAACAAAGTTTATCCCAAGCCTTAGATTCAGCTATTCGCTACGTAGTGGGTCACTCTACCATGGACGCGGTGTTGACGTCTGGACGTGAAGTGACGCGTCAGCGCGTTTGGGAAGAACTCCAAAGCATCATCGAGCCGTATGACATGGGTGTATCCATTATTGATATGAACTTCAAGGATGCGCGTCCACCAGAAGAGGTGAAAGACGCTTTTGATGATGCGATTGCTGCGCAAGAAGATGAAATTCGCTTTATCCGTGAGGCGGAAGCTTATGCACGTGAAATTGAGCCTCGTGCACGTGGTCAAGTTAACCGTATGAACGAAGAAGCGATGGCATACAAGCAGCGCGTGACTTTAGAAGCACAAGGTGAAGTGGCTCGTTTTGAAGAGTTATTACCTCAGTTCGAAGCTGCACCAGAAGTTACACGTCAACGTATCTATCTAGAAACGATGGAAGAAGTATTTTCAAGTACCTCTAAGATCATGGTCGACAGCCAAGGTTCAGGCAACATGATGTATTTACCGTTGGATAAGATTATGGAACGTCAAAATCAATCCAGTTCATCACTGCCGATGAATGCAACACAAAACGCTCTAGACGGATTACGCAACCAAGCAACACCAAACCGAGATATCAACACGCGCCCATCTTCGGCTATCCGTGGTGAATCCTCGAGAACAGGGAGATAAACGATGAAAAATTTAGTTGGTGTCATTATCGTTATCGTCGGCGTACTGCTGTATGGCTCGGTGTTTTTTGTTCAAGAAGGTTCACGAGCGATTGTGATCCAGTTCGGTAAGGTTCAAAAGGATTCAGATACAGGTGAAACCAAGGTATTTGCACCTGGACTGCACTTCAAACTGCCGTTTATTGATACGGTGCGCGTCCTTGATGCACGTATTCAAACCCTAGATGATGCGCCTGACCGCTTCGTAACCTCAGAGAAGAAAGACTTAATTGTTGACTCTTATGTGAAGTGGCGCATTAAAGACTTTGAACAGTATTTCTTGTCGACGGGTGGCAATAAACTACAGGCAGAAGCGTTATTAAAACAGAAAGTAAACAACGGTTTACGTTCTGAGTTTGGTACGCGTACTATCCCTCAAATCGTATCAGGCGAGCGTTCAGAGTTGATGGACGAAGCCATGGAGCAAGCGTCTGGCAGCTCTGATGAATTGGGTATTGAGATTGTTGATGTGCGTGTTAAGCAAATTAACCTACCATTAGAAGTCTCCAATTCTATCTTCCAGCGTATGCGCGCAGAACGTGCTGCTGTTGCTCGTGAACACCGCTCTGAAGGGCAAGAACAAGCTGACATTATCCGCGCTGACATCGATGCAAAAGTAACCGTTATGTTAGCGGATGCAGAAAGAAACGCTCGACAACTACGCGGTGAAGGCGATGCGAATGCAGCGCGTATTTACGCGGAAGCGTATTCACAAAATGCTGAATTCTATGCATTCCTGAGAAGTATGGATGCTTATCGCAGTAGCTTTAACTCAAAACAGGACGTGTTAATCGTCGAGCCCAATTCTGATTTCTTTAGATATCTGAATCAAACCAACGGTTCGGCTGATACTAAATAAACGTTAACATCACAATGACAAATCCCTGACAGGCATCCCCTCTCAGGGATTTTTTATGCTAAACTGGAACCAAAATAATAAAGATAAATACGGTTGCAAACCACATGGCAGAAACACATTCTTTTTCAGATCCGTCCAAACAAACGGGCTTTGCTCGCTTTCTCAATACGGTTGAATTCTTAGGTAATTTATTACCACATCCAGTCACTTTGTTTGCGTTATTGTCGGTTTTTATTGTCTTATTATCGGGAGTTTTAGGCTTTTTTGATATCGCTGTAGCGGATCCTCGACCTGAGGGAGCGAAAGGGCGAGAAGCGGATGGTATGATTGAAGTCATCTCATTAATGAGTGCGGAAGGCTTACAACGCATCGTGACTGGACTGGTAACCAATTTCACGGGATTTGCACCCTTAGGTACTGTATTGGTCGCTTTATTGGGTGTTGCTGTGGCAGAACATTCAGGTTTGTTGTCTACTATTCTGCGCTCGCTTGTGCTTAACGCACCCCGTAAAATGGTCACGTTTATTGTAGTATTCGCAGGAATTATTTCAAATACGGCCTCTGAATTGGGTTATGTGGTGTTAATTCCGCTTGCGGCGATGATCTTCCATTCACTCGGACGCCATCCTCTAGCTGGACTAGCAGCTGCGTTTGCAGGTGTATCAGCGGGTTACTCTGCGAATTTACTCCTTGGCACGATTGACCCATTGCTAGCTGGGATTACTACGCCTGCTGCGCAGATGATTGATCCGTCCTATGTCGTTGGGCCTGAGGCTAACCATTTGTTCATGATTGCCAGTACCTTTGTCGTCGCTTTTATGGGATTTATGGTGACCGAGTATATCGTTGAACCACGCCTAGGCAAATATAATCCCGATGAAGCACCTGAAACACTGGAGCAACCTGTGTTAGAGGCACCTTCGGCACTAGAACGACGAGGAATGCGCAATGCCGGTTTGGCGTTTTTGGGGTTGTGTGGAATATTAGCCCTGACGATCGTGCCTGAATGGGGGATTTTACGACACCCAGACACAAATTTGGTCACTGGTTCGCCTTTCTTAAAGGGGATTGTTGCATTTATCTTCATCACTTTTGCTATCCCAGGCTTTGTGTACGGTAAAACTGTTGGCACGATGAACAACGACCGCGATGTGATAGAGGCTATGGCCAAAAGTATGAGTTCGATGGGCTTGTATATTACCTTGGTGTTCTTTGCTGCGCAGTTTGTTGCCTTTTTTAAATGGACAAACTTGGGTACTGTATTAGCCGTTAAAGGTGCGGCCGCGATTCAAGCTGTGGGCTTAGATGGTCCGGAAATCTTTATCTTATTTATTTTAATGTGCGGATTGGTGAATTTATCACTTGGTAGTGCATCGGCACAATGGGCCGTGACGGCACCGATTTTTGTCCCAATGTTAATGCTGGTAGGCTTTGCTCCAGAGGTTATTCAAGCCGCTTATCGTATCGGTGATTCTGTCACGAATGTGATTTCGCCCATGATGAGTTATTTTGGCTTGATCTTGGCGATGGCGGTCAAATATAAAAAAGATACAGGTATGGGAACGATGATCGCGATGATGCTCCCATATTCGATGGTATTTATCGTTGGCTGGACTCTATTGTTCTACATATGGGTTTTCATGCTCGGACTACCTGTAGGTTGGGGCACGCCAACTTACTTCTCGATGGGCTAAGGTCTACTTGGGTAACCAAAATAATTGCCGGATAATAAGCCAAAACTGAAATATATCCGTATTCAGGTCCAGGTTTAAGTTTAGGAATACTGTAAATGAAGTACACGAAGAATACCGTGTTTACACATCATCAAGCTGACAAAATTGGTGTCTTAATTTCAAATTTAGGGACACCAGAGGCACCGACTAAGCAGGCTTTGCGCCCATACCTCAAGCAATTTTTGTCGGATCCTCGCGTGGTTGAGGTACCCAAGCTGATTTGGTGGTGTATTTTAAATCTCATTATTCTGAATTTTCGCCCCAAGCGTTCAGCAGAGGCTTATGCGACGGTTTGGACCAAAGAGGGTTCTCCTTTATTGACCCATACAAAGAATCAGGCCAAAGCACTGCAAGCTAAATTTGATGCCGAAGCACCAGATACTTATGTGGTGGATTACGCTATGCGCTATGGCGAACCCTCGGTGGCGACTGCCATGCAGAATTTATTGGAACAAGGGGCGCGCAAAGTGATTGTGCTACCGTTGTATCCACAATATTGTGCATCAACGACAGGCTCTACGTTTGATGCCCTTGCGGAAGATTTTACTCAGCGGCGCTGGTTGCCTGATCTGCGCTTTGTATCTCATTATCACGATCATCCTCAATACATCGAGTGTGTGGCTCAATCGATTCGCGCACATTGGGACAAACACGGTCGTGCAGATAAAGTAGTCTTTTCATATCATGGGATCCCTAAACGCTATTTGTTAAATGGCGATCCTTATCACTGTGAGTGTCATAAAACGACGCGTTTGGTTGCTACGGCGCTGGGCTTAAAAGAGGGTGAATACATGACCACATTTCAGTCGCGTTTCGGGCGAGAGGAGTGGTTAAAACCTTATACCGATGAAACCTTGAAGGCTTTGCCAAAGCAGGGAGTGAAATCACTGCAAGTGGTATGTCCCGGGTTTAGTTCAGATTGCTTAGAAACCATCGAAGAAATTGGCGAAGAAAACCGCGAATATTTTATGGAAGCGGGTGGCGAAAGGTATGAGTATATTCCCTGTTTAAATAGTGATGCGGCACATATTGATATGCTGCACCAACTGCTGCGTGAAAATTTAGGGGGCTGGCAATGTGAAACCGATATTGCCACCCGTAGTGCCGAGGCCAAAAAACTCTGTGCACCGGTATAACAGGGTATTCTTAACGTCAGGTTATAGGCAAAAAACAATGCAAGCTCCAAAGGAATTAAAAGCAGCGCAAGACATCGCTAATACATTAGATACGGCGGTAAAAATCCCTTTTTTAGGCTTTCGTGTCGGTCTGGATTTTTTGATTGGATTGATCCCTGGTGTTGGTGATGCCATTGTGCTTTTACTGTCATGGCGAATCGTATACTTGGGAAAAAAACTAGGCGCACCTCAGGCTGTCATTCAGCAAATGGTGCGCAATTCATTGGTGGATTTTGGGCTTGGTTTTATCCCACTGGTCGGTGATATTGTCGATATATTCTATAAAGCAAATCAGAAAAATGTTCGTTTGTTAGAACAGTGGTGGATCAGCGAACACAAAGACCAAGTGGATGCTTTCGCACAAGCACAGTTAGCCCAATGGGAAACCAAACAAGCTGCACTAGAGCAAGAACATCAAACCGAGTTGGTGACCAAGGACAAGAACCTTTAATTGTGTTCGTGTTGTGAAGTTAGACCGCAAATTCCCGCAACATGTCTAACGTCACTATCTTTAATGCTGCTTCTGAGGTGGCATTTAAATCAATTTTGGGCGCCAATCCCACTTGATAAGCTTGTCGCCAACGGCTGGCACACAAACACCAGCGGTCACCTGCTTTTAAACCAGGAAATTGATAAGCTGGTATAGGCGTGATGAGATCGTTTCCTAGTCGAGCTTGCATCTGTAAAAATGCATCCGTGACAATGGCACAAACACTGTGGTTGCCCAAATCTGAAGCTGGGACCTTACAGTAGCCATCACGCATAAAGCCAGTTCCTGTGCAACAAGGCTGTAAGGGCTCGCCCAGCACGTTCAGTAATTCAGTCATATAAACTCCAAATGACCAGAGGTAAATTCAAACCGAGGTGAATAGAAGTGGTGTTATCTGTTTGCAACATGGCAATCTAAACCAGCAACATTGACGTATATTTATACGTATTATAAGTAAATGTGTTCATCTCTTATTTCGAACTTTTGTATGGAGTACTGCTTTGTTAGATAAATCGGCGCTATCTGGGAGTGTTAATCCTACACTTGACCCAATTGAAATTGCTAAATTTGATAGGTTGGCTCAACAGTGGTGGGACCCCCTGGGTAAGTACGGTCAGGCAATTGCTTTTAATCATGCTCGGTTGGCGTATTTCACCCAACAAATTGCAACACATTTTGACCGTGAATTAGCATTTTTACCTAAACCCAGTGATAACTTATGGCGCTTGTATGACCTCGGTACAGTATTTTCTGGTTTGTCTGTTTTGGATGTGGGCTGTGGCGGTGGCTTGGTGTCGGAGCCATTAGCTAATCTAGGTGCTGATGTGACCGGAATTGATGCCAGTGCGATGAGTATCGAAGTCGCCAAGCGTCATGCAAAAAATACTCAAACTCACGTGCGTTATGAGCATAGCCTTGCCGCACAAAAAATCGAGGAGGGCGCCCAATATGATATTGTTATCAATGCTGAGGTCGTTGAGCATGTACATGACCAACCGCAACTGATCAAAGAGTGTGCGCAGTTAGTTAAACCTGGTGGTTTGTTGATATTGGCAACCTTGAATCGTAGCATTAAGTCTTATATTTTTGCGATTGTTGGTGCCGAATACATAATGCGTTATCTACCAATAGGTACCCATAGCTGGCGCAAGTTCGTTACACCAAAAGAATTGACACAATGGGCAGTGTTGAGTGATTGCTCACTTATATCTGAGACGGGGATGCAGTTTAACCCGTTTACAAAACAATGGCGGTTTTGTGCGAGTCAACAAGTGAACTATGTGATGGCTTTTGAAAAAAAGATAAGCTTGTCTAACTTGTAGCAGAAGTGAGACACGATAGTCACATACCAAAATACGGATAGGGAATAATATTAACAGGAGAAGTGCGCATGAAAATTTATGATACCAAGACTGCACCAACGCCAAGACGCGTCCGTATGTTTTTGGCAGAAAAAAACATCCCGATGGACTATGTACAGGTTGACATTGTCAAAGGTGAAAATCTTTCTGCAGAACTTCGCGCCAAAAACCCGCTGGGGAAAATCCCTATTCTAGAACTGGATGATGGTACTTGCATTAGCGAGACGCTTGCTATTTGTGAATATTTTGAGGCTTTGCAACCCGAACCTGCCCTCATGGGCAGGACACCATTACAAAAAGGCATCATCATGCAGTGGCAACAACGCGCAGAACTATATTTATTTATGCAAGTTGGCATGTGTTTTCAACATACGACGGGATACTTCAAAGATCGAATGAATCCCGTTCTTGAATATGGAAAAGAAGCTGGGATAAATGCACAAAAATTCCTGCATATGTTGGACAAGCACCTTGCTGATAATGAATATCTAGCAGGCGATACCTTTTCTATTGCCGATATCACGGCATTAGCAGCAATCGATTTTGCTCGTGTGGTAAACATACGAATCAAACATGAACAAACACATTTGCAACGTTGGTATGAAGTGGTTAGTGCGAGGCCCAGTGCGCAGGCTTAAGTCAAAACTGACTCATACCTTAGATGGATTAAGAATGAAAATAATATAACCTGTTGTGGCGTTGTGCTAACGTTAGGTATATGCTGAAGATAAGAATCAAAGAAGGAATTTTATGGAATCTCTCAAAGTACTAGATTATATGAACAAGCGCCCAGTGAAGTTCACCCCACACATGCCTATTGCAGAAGCAGTCGAGGCTTTACTTTCGAGCAAACAATCAGGTGGTCCAGTGGTCGATGAAGCAGGTAATCTCATTGGTTTTTTATCGGAGCAAGATTGCCTCAAACAAATGCTTGATTCGACATATTATCGTGAACAAATCGCACATGTAGAAGACGTGATGGTTGCGCAAGTAAAACCTGTCAGCCCTCGAGATTCCATATTGGAGCTAACTCAGCGTTTTATCCAAGATGGCTACAAGATGTATCCAGTGGTCGATGATAATGGTGCGTTAATGGGTGTTATTAACCGCTCTGATGTGTTGTATGCGATTGATGTGCACTTGAAGGATGAGTACAAGCACACAGCCTAGATAGACGTTGGTTCAGGAGTCAATGAAGTTAGCCTTAAATGTCTTTAGGTCATCTGCCTCATGGGCCGGTTTATCCCAACGGATACGGTGAATGCGTGGGAAGCGCAACGCTACCCCTGACTTATGTCGCTTGGAAGATTGAGCGGCGTCAAACGCAACCTCAAATACCAGTCCCTTTTCCACTTCTTTAACTGGGCCAAAGCGCCCAATAGTGTGTCTGCGAACCCACTTATCCAATTCTTTGAGTTCTGCATCACTAAACCCCGAGTAAGCTTTGCCTATTGGCAATAGAGCAGGAGTGGGATTTGCCGGGCTTGGAGGGACTTCCCATAAGCCAAAGGTGAAATCGGAATAAAATGATGAACGTTTGCCATGCCCGCGTTGCGCATACATGATCACGGCATCTACTAGTTGCGCATCGCGTTTGTATTTGTACCATCCCCCCTTTGGGCGGCCTGGTACATATTGGCTACGCATGTCTTTGAGCATTAGTCCTTCAATATACCCGTTGGGGTCAGAACAGGCCTGTTCGCGTAACAATTGCAGGTGTGCCTCATCTTGCAAAAGAAACACTTGAGATAACTTTAATAACGAAGGTGGTTTTGCAAATAATGACTGTAAATGTGTTTGTCTATCACGTAAGGTCCAATGTGTGACAGCCTGTTTACCATCATGCAATACATCGTAGAGCATTAAGCCACAAGGAATAGTTGTTTGCAGCTTTTTGCTGGGCTTTTTCTTATTTAGCCGTTGTTGTAAAAGGTTGAATGCGCCGATCTCACCATCTACAAATGCGAGCAGTTCGCCATCATATACGCCTGGGGTTGTAAACCATGACAATACGTCGGGGAAGGAGTGACTAATGTCATCGCCAGTGCGCGAGAAAAGCGCTTTTTCTCCGTTTTTAACGACAATTTGCACCCTGATCCCATCATATTTATATTCTGCACAATAATGTTGGTAAGGTAAAAGGGCACGCTCTTCCGCACTCAACGGGTGCGCAAGCATAACGGGGTGAAAGACGACTTTGTCACTGATGTCTGGCTTGTGAGCACGACCTTCAAGCCAAGCTAATAACTCGGTATAGGGTGCACTGAGACCATGCCATACATTTTCAATGTCACTGACGTCAACCTGTCCATATTCGGCTAATATCGTTTTTAGTCGGCGCGCCGATAAACCGACTCTGAGGCCGCCGGTGCCGAGTTTGATCAGTGTCCAGCGCAAGGTTGGTGAGAGGTTGTCTAGCCAATATGTTAGTTGCGTCTCAATTTCACTGCGTTTGGCGTTGTGTAAAAACGTGATGATCTCGTCAAAATCAGGCAGGACAAAATCAGGGTCAGGATTATCTGGCCACAAATGAGCAACCGTTTCGCTCATCTCGCCGACATAGTCATAAGAGAGAGCAAACAAAGTAGTATCGACCCGTTCGAGGATCAGGGTTTTGATGGTGGCGCGTTTAAAAAATCGAAAATCAAGTTCGCCAGCCAGCGCTGCAATCACCCATCCACGTTCTGGGTCGGGGGTTTTGCTAAGATAATCACGCAAGAACTGACTTTTAGCTAGATTACTCGAGGTGAAATAGAGGTTGTCAAACAGTTCACTGACATCACGCATGTTGTACCCCTATGTGTCACTTTCATCGTCATAGCCAACCAAACGCAAAGCGCGGGCTTTGATGCCCCGTTGACTGATGGCATGGATCAAGGCATCTTCACGTCCATGAGTCACCCACACTTCGCGCGGTTGAATGTCCTCAATACTGTCGAGGAGTTCTTGCCAATCACAGTGGTCAGATACCATCAAAGGTAGTTCGCAGTTTTTTTGTTTGGCGCGGGCGCGGATCTGCATCCACCCAGATGCAAAGCAAGCTATGGGATCGGGCAGTTTTCGCGACCAACGATCGTGCATCGCGCTTGGGGGAGCGAGCACAATTTCACCGCCTAGTTGAGACAAATCTGCTACGTCACTAACCGGGATCACTTCACCAAAATCAAATCCAAAGGTCTCATACAAAGCGACTAATTTGAGCATGGCACCATGCAGATACACCGGTTTGGTATAGCCTGCTGCGCGCAAGCCTAACAATATCCTTTGGCATTTACCTAAGGCATACACCCCCACAATATGAGCACGCTGAGTAAACGTTGATAATGAGCGCAATAGTTTGGCAATTTCATTCTGGATAGGCGGGTGTTTGAACACCGGTAAAGCAAAGGTTGCTTCTGTGATAAACACATCACAAGGCACGGGCGTAAAGGCAGTACAAGACGGGTCAGGAGTGCGCTTGTAATCGCCACTGATCACGATCCGTGCGCCTTGATATTCCAGTAGTACTTGAGCAGAACCTAAAATATGTCCGGCGGGATAAAATGTCATGAACACCGTTTGCGAACCTGGTAAGGGAACGCGCTCACCATAACGGTAGGCATAGCGTGCAGTACAATGCTGTTCGCCATAGCGGGTCGCCATAATAGCTAACGTTTCAGGTGTCGCCCAGACATGCTCATGGCCGGCACGTGCGTGATCAGCATGTCCGTGAGTAACAATGGCATGTGTTACAGGCAACATAGGATCGATGTAAGTATCGGCTGGAATGCAATACAAACCAGCCTCGCGTACTTCCATCCACAGCTCAGGATGGTTTTTAGCCGTTAACATACAGACAGATTACTCAGAATCTGTCGTATCTTTTCCTTTGGCTGCATCCAAACGCGCTTTGATCCCCAAATCAAATTCAGGCATGGGGTCATTACGGGTCGCATCTACTGCCAAGTAAGTATCCATCCAACGCATCAAGCGCAGCGCATAATCATACTGTGCAGCGGCAAAACGATTGCCGTGCCCCTCGTTAGGGTAAAACACCAAACGTACAGGTGTGTTAGTACGCACTTTCATTGAACGATACAATTCCATTGATTGACTTGGATGTACCCGCGTGTCTTTTTCACCGTGGAGGATCAAGGTTGGCGTCGTGCTTTTGCCCACGTGATACAAAGGAGAGCGTTCCAGCAAATTCATCCAGTTGTCTTCCCAAGGCCACTTGAGTGAGTGCACGAGGTGCATTTCATTGGGAATATCTGAAGTACCAAATTTGGACACTTGGTTAGAAATCCCGACGAATGCTACTGAGGCAGCAAAGTGTTCTGATTGGGCAGTGGCGCCCCACATAGAGGCATAGCCACCGTAAGAACCACCTGTGATCCCGACGCGATCTTCATCGACTATGCCAGCTTTGACTAACGCTTTGACGCCATCGACCAAATCGTTAAATTCCTTTCCGGCATAGTCGTTTTGGTGTTGTTTGGCAAATGCCACACCGCGACCCGTTGAGCCACGATAGTTGGGGTAATACACTGCGTAGCCAGACGCTGCCCCAAACTGTCCAGCATTGGAGTAGCGTGTGATCCAACCGTCAGAGAAATGCGCTTCGGGGCCACCGTGAACGGTTAAAATCAATGGCCAACCATCAGCTGGTTTTTCACCTGTTGGGGTGATCAACAAACCTTCAATTTCTTCTCCATCACGTGCGGTATAAGTAAAAGTGGTTTGTGGCGCCAACTCTAGATCATTTAGCCATGCGTTGTGGTTTGTTACTTTGCTGGTCTTGCGACGTTCCACATTATAAATTTCACGCGGGTGCGCGGGACTGTCTGCAACAACATGAATCGTATTGTTACCTACATCTGCACTTTGTACCACGATGTCATCAGGGGTGTTGTAGGTACGCTCAACCTTGCCCTTGGTATCATATAATACCAGTGCACTTTCAACCCCGCGGTGTGCCACGGCTAAAATATCGCCTTTATACCAATCTACATCGACAATGTGCTGTAAGGCATCTGCGGTGAGTTGTGTTAGCTCGCCACTCTTTGCTTTAGCGACCATTAACACTCCATCAGAGGAGTCATGAATATCGGTCCCACCGTGCAGTGCGATGTGTTTGCCATCAGCAGATAATTCAAAGCCGCCTAACTTGCCTGGCACATCAATGCGTTGCGTCGCCTTACCCGTGGCCACATCGATAACCACTAAGTCGCGATACATCAGCGAATCATCGACCAAATGAGTGGGTGCAACGGCAGCGACAACGGTTTTGCCATTGGCAGCTAAATCAATGCTTGATACGTGACCCTCTGTGAATAGAGGTGTCGCTTGGGCATCATCGGCACTCAGGTCCACATGCCACAAACCTGCCAAGCGTTGATCTTCCTCATAGGCATAAGCGCGAAAACCCTTGTCTTTTAAATCAGGTGACTCGTCTTTAGGTTTGGCGACAAAGTACAGCTTATCACCATGGACGGCGTAATCACCCATAGCGGTTTCAAAGCCAAAAACTTTTTGTGCTTCCCCTCCTGCAAGGGCAATTTTGTAAAGGCTGGTATGCTTATCGTCGTCGCGTTTGGTTTTGAAAAATAACGTTTGGCCATCTGCGCTGAATTGTAAACCCGTTTTACCACCTTCTCCGCCAACAAATAACTGGGGTTGGCCATCGCGGATCACGTAAATGTGCGTGTCAGGGCGGGCGTTTTTGTCACCGGCTAATATGTCTCGCGGCACCGATACGGTATGGGCCGACACACTGCCATCTGGAGCAACGGTGATATTGCCGCTGTGCTGGACTTTGGGTAAGTGTTCGATTTGAAAAGTACTGGCGTGTGTACCAAACAGGGCGGTACCCATAAAAAGTGCGATAACTGACTGCTTCAGCATGACAGATCTCCGTTTTATTATTGTCAACATATTCATTACGTTTTATACGAAAAAGCAGTTTATAGAATGTCTATAACGAGTGCAAATAAGCCAAAATCGCTTCCGCTACGTAAGTGTAAACATGCCAAATTTACCTGCTCCATTTCAACAATGGTTCCGAGCCAAAGGCTGGGCCTTACGAGAATATCAAGCGCACATGCTTGCGTTTGCGCGTGCCCGTCAATCCACCCTGTTAATTGCTCCCACTGGTGCAGGTAAAACCCTATCAGGGTTTTTGCCGAGTTTAGTCGATTTACATGAGCAACCGAGGACGGGTTTACATACGCTCTATATCTCTCCACTCAAAGCGCTGACTCATGATATTCAACGCAATCTGCTGGAGCCGGTGGAACAAATGGGTTTGGAGATTACCATTGAGACCCGTACCGGCGATACTCCTGCCCATAAACGCCAGCGTCAACGCAAGAAACCACCGAATATTTTACTGACCACACCAGAATCGTTAATGTTAATGCTCTCGTATGCAGACGCGGACAAGATCTTTGGCAAACTCAATACCATCATTATTGATGAAGCACATAGCTTAGCCCCTTCTAAGCGAGGCGATTTTACTGCATTAGCGATGGCTCGCCTACACGCGCTAGCACCCAATTTACTGCGTATAGGGTTATCTGCCACGGTGGCCGAACCGGCCGTGCTCGCAGCGTGGCTCGGGCCTACCGGAGAGCCCGCGCAGGTATATCATTGCCCGAGTATGATCAAACCAGACATTCGTTTGCTCGAAACCAATGTACATATTCCATACGGTGGGCATATGGCTACGTATGCCGTTGAGGATATTTATCGCATCATCCAGACTGCTAATACATCCTTGGTGTTTGTGAATACGCGTGCTCAAGCCGAGTTGTTGTTCCAAAATTTGTGGGAGAAAAATACCCAAGGCTTGCCTATCGCGATTTATCATGGTGCCTTGTCCAAGGAGCAGCGTCACAAAACCGAGAATATGATGGCACAGGGATTGATCCGTGCGGTGGTGTGTACCTCTGCTCTAGAACTTGGGATTGATTGGGGTAATGTGGATTTGGTATTACAAGTCGGTGCGCCTAAAGGCGTCAGCCGCTTGTTGCAACGGATCGGTCGCTCCAATCACACACTTGAGCAACCCAGTGCGGCGGTGTTAGTACCAGGCAATCGCTTTGAAGCACTGGAAGCACTGAGTGCCATGCATGCTATCGAACGTGGTGAAATAGATGCCGAGCCGATTTATCCCGGTGCCTTGGATATTATTCCGCAGTTTATTATGAACTGTGCGTGTGCATCGCCTGTTACGCCGGATGAAATCTATCAGCAATGTACCGATGCCAGTCCTTATTCAGGTCTTGAGCGTCAGGTATTTGATCAGTTGTGGGCGTTCACGATTGACGGTGGATATACGCTCCGTCACTACGACCGCTTCCATCGTTTGGTTGAAAACCAAGCTGGGGAGTTTGAACCAACCAACCGCCGTGTAATAGCAAGGCATCGACAAAACATCGGCGTGATCGTCGAAGCAGGGCGCTTGCGAGTGAAACGATTGCGGCGCGCGCATTCAGGTAAAATTATCGGTGAAATTGAGGAGTATTTCGCCCAGCAATTAGTACCGGGCGATACGTTTTTGTTTGCCGGTGAAGTGCTGATGTTTGATGGGATCAAAGACATGTGCGTCGAGGCCTATCCTGCCAAAGCCAAAGAACCCAAGATCCCGAGTTTTGTGGGGGGCAATATGCCCTTATCGAGTTTTTTGGCAGATGCTGTGCGGCAGTTACTCAATACCCCGGAGACATGGACATTACTACCTGAACAAGTGCGAGATTGGCTCGGTTTTCAGCGCGATTTCTCCAAAATCCCGGGGCCTGAAAAAGTGCTCATTGAACATTTTCCATATCGCCAAGCACAGTACACCTTGATTTATACCTTCGAAGGACGCAGTGCCAATCAAACACTAGGGATGCTCATCACCAAGCGCATGGAAAAACAGGGACTGCAACCTTTGAGCTTCAGTATTACTGACTATGGCTTGTCAATTTGTAGTTTAAAAACCGTTTCACAGAGCCAGATTGTCAGTTTGTTTCATCCGGATATTTTGGGTGATGAGTTAGAAGATTGGATGCTGTCATCGCCGATGTTAAAACGTTCGTTTAGACATGTTGCGATGGTCAGTGGTGTAACCGAACAACAATATCACGGTACGCGTAAAACCATGAAACAAGTGACATTTTCGACAGATTTGATTTACGATACGCTGCGCGAGCACGACCCTGATCACATATTATTAAAAGTCACGCGCGAGGATGCAGAAAGAGAATTATTGGATTTGCAGCGTTTAGCAGGGTTGTTAATTCGTTATGTCGATAAAATTGATTTTGTACCTTTGCCCAAAGCCTCGCCAATGGCGATCCCAATCGTGCTTAATGTACGTAGTGAGGTGATCAAAGGTTCGGGTCAACAAGCCTTGTTAGAACAAGCAAGCTTGTATGATGAGGCCCAATCAATGATGGCTGAGGTACGTGCGTTGTTAGCCGGTTAAGACACGGATAGTGGTTAGTCAAATCGGGCAAAAAATAACACCCCCAAACGGGTGAATGGTGCTTGTCGTATAGGCAATCAACTGTGACACTAAGTAGATTTTTAGCTGTAGTTTTGTATAGTAACAGCATAATTGTTGAATGAGTTTAATATGTCCCCAACCCCTGTGGCTACCGCAAACCAAGCAGAGCCCACTTTGTCTAAAATTGAACTGCGTATCACGAGTCAGCAAGCTATGCCAATGCGTTTTGCAGGACAGATCTGGATTGCAGATGCTGCGGGAAGTTTGTACTGGCCGAAACAAAAATTGCTGATAGTATCTGACTGCCATTTCGAAAAGGGCAGTTTTTTGAAACAATTTGCCAACCCTATCCCAATCTATGACACCTTAACGACCATTAGTCATATTGCCGAATTGATCTTGATGTATGAGCCCCAGCATGTAGTGTGTTTAGGTGATAGTTTTCACGATACGGCAGCAGGTGAGCGCATGTTGGAACAAGACATCGAGTCGTTGCAATCCTTGCTTCAACAAGTGTCTCGTTGGACTTGGATTTTAGGCAATCACGACCCTGATATTCCTTGGCAGTTTGGGGGGGAACGTTGTGTCTCATTGGTGATAGAACAGATTATGCTGGCGCATGAGCCAGAAGCACTCGCCACCTTGCAAGCTCATCATGCCAAGGCACAAGTCATCGGGCATTTCCACCCCAAATTATCCATCACACGCAAGCGTCACGCGATGCATGGCAAGTGTTTCATGTGGGATGACACAACGTTAATTATGCCCGGTATCGGCGCATTTACGGGTGGGTTAGACGCGACTGAACCGGTGTTAGATAACATCGTTAAAAAAGACTCACGAAAATATGCGCTGAGTTATCAAAAGAAAATTTATACGCTGTGAGTTTAATCTCGCCAGCGTTTGGTTATCTCGTCATATGCGTCAATGCGGCGATCTCTAAAATATGGCCAAATGCGTTTAACGTCCTCAGTGCGGTCTAGCTCAATGTCGACCAGTAAGTTTTCTGATTGATCCGTACTGGCTTCGGCTAAGATCTCGCCTTGTGGTCCCGCAATAAAGCTGGTCCCCCAAAAGTCAATCCCATCATTCCCAGTTGGAGAGAGCTCAAACCCAGTGCGATTGGCAACAATCACGGGTAACGAATTGGCAACAGCATGTCCACGTTGGATCGTTTGCCAAGCTCCGCGTTGACGGGCTTGCTCTTCGCTCGTGTCATTGCGGTCCCAACCAATCGCGGTTGGATAAAATAACATATCTGCCCCCGCCATAGCCATTAGGCGCGCAGCTTCTGGGTACCATTGATCCCAGCATACTAGTACCCCGAGTTTACCAATAGAGGTATCGATTGGAGTGAAGCCTAAATCACCTGGGGTAAAGTAAAATTTTTCATAAAAACCAGGGTCATCTGGAATATGCATTTTCCGGTAGATACCAGCTTTTTCACGACTTTTATCGTAAACAACCGCCGTGTTGTGATACAAACCACTCGCGCGTTTTTCAAACATCGAGGTGATCAAAACGACCTGACATTCTTCTGCTAACGCCCCAAAGAAAGCATGGGCAGCACCATCTAGAGGCTCAGCCAAATCAAACACATCGACATCTTCCGTTTGGCAAAAATACAGGGTCGAATGCAGTTCTTGTAACAAAATACAGTTGGCACCTTGCTGGGCAAGGTTGCGCACCTGCTCTGCACTTTCTGCCCAATTTTTATTTTTATCATTGCCAGAGATAGCTTGTTGGACAACGCCTACTTTAATCGTGCGGCTCATGCTAACACTCCTTTTGGTACTTGCATGGTGATACAGTGAAGACTGCCGTATTGTTGGACCAATACCGAACAATCTAGCGGTACAATCTTAAAATCTGGATAAGCTTCTGTTAAGACAGCTATAGCTTGCTCATCTTCTGGTTGTTGATAAACGGGGGCAAGAATAGCGCCGTTACAGATCAAGAAGTTGGCATAAGAAGCGGGTAAGCGCTCACCCTCAGTGTTTAATACCTGAGGTAAAGGTAGGGAAAATATCTTATATTCAGGGAAGTGGTGTTGCAATTCTGCCCCTAAAGCATGCAAGCCACTAAAATGGGGGTCGGTAGGACGGTTTTCACACCCTTGATAGACAATGCCATGCGTCGGTGTAAAACGCGCTAAGGTATCTATATGTCCATCGGTATCGTCACCAGCAAGATGCCCATGTTCTAAAATAATGGTTCGACTTGCCCCTAATGTTTCGGCAAAAAGTTTGGTGTAGGCTTCGGGTGACATATCACCGTTGCGCTGAGGATTACTCAAGCAAAATTGCGTACTTAACAACACACCTTCTGCATTCATTTCAAGAGCGCCACCTTCGACCACTGTCAAATCACTCAACAATGGTACTGCTAACAAAGGTTCGAAGTATTTGATATTCACTTGATTGTCCAAAGCTGCATCAAATTTGTTGCCCCAGCCATTGAATTGAAACTCTAGCACGCGGTGCTCTTGACCATTACTGGTAGTCAAAAAGCCATAGTCGCGCACCCAAGTATCATTGTATTTTGCGGGGATGAGCACGACCTGAGTCGTGTTTGCATATAATGCTTCGGCCGTCGGTAATTCACTAGGGTCGACAAGGAGTAATACCTTTGCACCTTGAGCGTTAATCGCGGTGATAATGGCTTGATAAGTCTGTTGGGCTTGTGTCAGCCATGGCGCCCAGTCAGTATTGGCGTGAGGCCATGCTAGGAGCACCGCTTCTTGTGCAACCCACTCGGGCAACAGTCGATATGTCATGCGTTTTCTCTGCTTACTTGAGATGGCGACCGCCATCGAGATGCATAGTTTGCCCAGTAATGTAATCGCTGGCAAATAAAAAGTGCATAGCTTTGACCGCTTCTTGCGCTCCAGGGCAAATTTCAAGCAGGGATTTTTTGAGCGCTTTGGCTTTGTATTCGTCGCTGTCGTGGTCGTTAAACATCAACAGCGCTGGCGCAATGGAGTTGACTTTGACCTGTGGGGCGAGCAAAGTTGCAAAAGATAAGGTGAGATTGTGCAGAGCTGCTTTGGAGGCAGCGTACGCGATGTGTTTTTGGCTACCTTTAACCTGCACATAATCGGTCATGTGGATCACATCGGCTACCCCTGCGTAGGCTTCCAATAAAGGTTGCAAAGCGAGATTGAGCTGATAAGGCACACTGGCATGGACATGCATCATTTTGTCAAATAAGGCGGCAAAATTTTCACACCCCTTCTCTTGGTCCCAATCCGAGGCATTGTGAATGATCCCGCGTAATACCGAGTATTTGCTTGTGATATAGGTGATTAATTCAGCCACTGCGTTAGGTTTAGCAAAATCACAACAAACCACGTCAGCCCCTTGTTTTTGTAGCGCATCAACCGTGGGTTTGTGTGTGCGATACGTGACGATAACTGGAATAT
>JBEVCF010000125.1:4785-5748 GCA_040514355.1 Glaciecola sp. | reverse complement strand
GTATTTGAACAGGCGTTTTGTAGGGTGTGCTAATCAGGTTATAGGCGTTCTAGAACTGCCTGTGTGAAATCAGTCGTACCATGTTCACCACCTAGGTCACGAGTCGTGCGGTCACCTGATTCGATTACATCTTTTAAAGCAGCACGAATTTTTTCAGCTTTATCACCCATTTCTAGGTACTCTAGCATTTGAATCGATGCCAAGATAACAGACGTTGGATTAGCTAAATTCATACCTGCGATATCAGGTGCAGAGCCGTGAACCGCTTCAAAAATTGCACAATCTTCACCGATGTTGGCACCTGGTGCCATTCCCAGACCACCAACTAAACCAGCACATAAGTCAGATAAAATGTCACCGAATAAGTTGGTAGTGACAATCACGTCAAATTGATGTGGGTTCATCACTAATTGCATACAAGTATTATCAACAATCATTTCTGTTGATTCGATATCAGGGTAGCGTTCACCCACTTCACGTGCCACTTTCAAGAATAGGCCAGAGGTGGACTTGAGAATGTTGGCTTTGTGCACAGCGGTGACTTTTTTGCGACCTTCACGGCGTGCTAATTCGTAGGCAAACTCAACTATTTTTTCTGCGCCTTCGCGCGTGATCTTACTTTTTGCTTCGGCTTCATTACCGTCTTCTGAGACGATTTGACCTAAACCAGAGTACATCCCTTGGGTATTTTCACGGACTGTAATGATGTCAATGTCTTCGTAACGCGCTTTGGTGCCTTTGAAAGACAAGACAGGACGAACGTTTCCATACAATTTAAATTGTTTACGGAGACTGACGTTAATCGAAGTAAACCCTTCACCCACGGGGGTCGTCAATGGGCCTTTCAGTGCTACTTTGTTTTTGGCGATTAAATCAAGTGTTTCTTGTGGCAATAATTCACCGTGATTTTCTAATGCCATTAGGCCTGCATCGGCGTAGTCGTAGGCAAAATTACAACCTCCT
>JBEVCF010000125.1:3301-4775 GCA_040514355.1 Glaciecola sp. | reverse complement strand
CACCACGAATGACAGTAATTCTTTGCTGAGTCATGAATAATCCTTGCTCAAAAATTTTTTAATCGATCTGCTCTTAAGAGCGCTAACGTTACTATTTTATCCTAAGGTCAATGCTTTCTCTATAAACTTGTGAATAAAATACGATGATAGTAGTACACAAATAGTCTTACTTATCTCCTGCTAAAAAACGATACCATTGTAGTATGTCCGTATTTACTTGGCTCATTTATGTACTGTACCTTGGTTATTTTAGGTATTTATAATATAGCAGGGTTCGTAGTGACTACCTGGAAGCTTCATTCTGCCTTGTTTGACAAACGCCTCAAGCAAGGTGTCAAGCAAACGCATGAGTTCGGCATCGCCAGTCAATTTAAAGGGGCCGAGTTGGGTAATCGCCGCGACTGTTTCGGCTTTAATATTACCAGCAACGATACCTGAAAAAGCACAACGTAAGTTGGCAGCCAAGCTGGAAACTGGTTGTTTTTTCGTCAAGTTCAAATTGGCCATATTGCCATGACTCGGTATGAAAGGGGTTTGCAAGACACTGGGAATATCCAGTGACCAATTATAACTAAAGGCATCGCCGCGTTGACGACGCGCCTCACGGATCGCCTCTTTGCTATTTGCTATGGCTTGACCAACTGCGACCGCATCACCCACAATAATTTGATATAACTTTGTTGCTTCTACACCTAACGTCGCTTCGATAAAACGATTAAGTTCTGCAAAGTAATCCGTACTTTCTGCCGGTCCGGTTAAGATCACAGGGATGCATTGCGACTGATTGGGTTCTTGTAATAAAACGCCGAGTAGATAGAGCAACTCTTCCGCTGTACCAGCGCCGCCTGGAAAAATAATAATACCGTGCGCAATGCGGACAAATGCCTCTAGTCGTTTTTCAATGTCAGGCATAATAATCAATTCATTGACGATCGCATTGGGAGGCTCTGCGGCTATGATAGATGGTTCAGTTATACCTATATACCGCCCAGGAGCAACACGTTGCTTTGCGTGGCCGATGGTTGCCCCTTTCATCGGGCCTTTCATTGCGCCAGGTCCGCAGCCGGTACAAATATTAAATTCGCGTAACCCTAACTGATAGCCAACTTCTTTGGTGTATTGATATTCATGATTGCGAATCGAGTGCCCACCCCAACAAACAATCGTGTTTAAATCTTCGTTTTTCTCCAGTGCATGTGCATGGCGGAGCATGTCGAACACCAGATCGGTACAGGTATTGGGTAATGCCTGAGCGAGATGTTGTGCTGGATATTTGTCTTCCATATACAACAAGTCGCGCATAACGGCAAAGAGGTGTTCATGCACTCCTTTGATCAATTTTCCATCCACGAAAGCATGAGAAGGAGGATGATGCAGTTCGAGTTTGACACCGCGCTCTTTGCGGACCAAGCGAATAGCAAAATCGCGATTTTCATCAAGTAATTGATGCATGTCGTCTGTTTCTGCGCCAGAG
>JBEVCF010000125.1:0-3291 GCA_040514355.1 Glaciecola sp. | reverse complement strand
GCCAGAGTTTAAAACGGCCAGGCAACATTTTCTAAATAGTTGATAGCGCTCTGGGTTGTGTATGGCAGTGACCGATTCCATTTCAGCCCGCGACAGTTGACTCATCCACCCCACAGGGTTGAGTTGGACTTTCTTTGGCATATCCTTAACCTATATTGAATTGAGTTCTTCCATTACTCTAGGTGTTATACAAGCCATTACCTGCAAGTGCAAATAAAGATTGTGGCTTTTTACTGACGGATCAGACGCAAGTCACCAGCTGGTGTTTCGAAGTTGGAACGAAAGGGGTTAATATCGAGTCCGCCTCTTCGCGTATAACGTGCCAGTACCGTCAATTGTGTGCTGTTACACTGTGTTTGAAGATCCATAAAAATGCGCTCTACACATTGCTCGTGAAATTCATTGTGTTCACGAAAAGAGATGAGATATCGCAACAAAGCCTCGCGGTCGATTTTTGGCCCGGTGTAACGAATCATGACCGATGCCCAATCGGGTTGATTGGTCACCAAGCAATTAGATTTTAGCAAGTGAGAATGGAGGGTTTCCGTCACAGTGTCTGCATTTTGTTCCGTTTTGAGTAAACCCGGGGTCAACGTATATATATCGATATCAATGTCTTGTTGGTCAATACACTCACCTGGTAAATGTGAAAAACGCTGCTGCGCAAATTCTTCTGGTAATATAATCGAAACGTCAACACGTCCTGCGGCACAATTACTCAAGTCTTGTGTCAGCGTGTTCTTTAACTCTTCAACTGAAGCAAACTGAGTATTATTTAAGCTATTGAGATAGAGTTTGAAAGATTTTGATTCGACTAGATTGTCCGAACGAGCATCCACCGTGCAACGCAATAAACCTATCTGAGGTAGGCCGTTTGGGTTTAACCATGATAATTCGTAACCGTTCCATATATCATTACCGTGAAAAGGCAAGGTGGCGGCCGTCAATGCGAGTTCATCTCGGTTGAGTTGACGCGGAACGGGTTGCAATAACTCAGGCGCATATGTTGAACGATATTCTGAGATTTTGCCTAACTCAAGTGCTTTGATCGCATCATTTTGTTCGTATGTAGGCATGACAACTGTCTCTGGGTTAATAAACGGCATTGGCATATAATACCGTAAAAAAGTCTTGAGGATCACTACATGCAACAACAATGGCGTAATTTTGTGCAAAGTTATATTGCTACCACTCAACCCCAAGTGTGTTATGCGGTTGATTGGGATTCACCTTGTTTAGACCATCTGCCCCAAGCGGTAAAAGTAGCCGACGCGTTATTACCGTGGCAAATGGTTCCTAGAGAAGCGTCCTTGGATAACTTAAACCCCGCGCTTGATTTTACGTTACCCATTCATTTACAAGACTTTTATTGCGCGTGTTACGCCGACCACTTACAGGTTAAATTTGCAGATAAAGATTTAACCCTGTTACAAATTTGGAATGAAGAGGATTTTGTCCAACTACAAGAAAACATTATTGGTCATGTTTTGATGAAACGCAGATTAAAACAAAGAGACACCGTCTTTTTAGGCTTTACAGCAAACGACGATGAGTTAATTAGTATGGAGTTGCGTTCACAACACATCGTGTTAGAACCTTTAGGCAGTGATCATTTAACGACTCTAGCGAAAGACTTTCCTAGTTTTGTAAATCAGCTTGAAGTTGTGCCACTAGCGCTTTAAGCGTATTGATATCACGTTGCAAGCCCGCGATTACCTGTGCTTGTTGGGCTACCTGTGAAGCAAGGTCACCGGTCGTCTTAGCATCACTCTGCGGTTTTTGGATCACATCTTCCGGTTTTGCTCTGACGCCTTGCTGATAGGCTTGGATGCCAGCAATAATTTGTGGCAGGGGAATACGCATCCCTACTTTTGATTTGACAAGCCCTGAACTCAACTGCAGACCTTTGGCTTCTATTTCAGCACAGATACTGAGTATTCTGGCTTGTGTATATTGGTCCATTTAACAACTTTTTAGTTAATTAGGTTAACGCTATTATAGTGGAATTTATATTTTCTCAACACTAAAATAAAATAACCATTCTAATCAGTGACTTATCATTTTTGGTAGATGCTTTTTTGCCTGGCACACATTCTGCTTTATGTCTTCTGCAACTTATGTCAATGCAATAACAAACTAACAAGGAACTATTATGTCAGTCAGTAAACATATACTCATCACCAGCCTTATGGCCAGTACCTTCACGCTTGGAGGTTGCGTCATTGCTGTTGATTCAGAAAAATTCGTCGACCATACTCAACGCGAATTTTGGCAAGACCGCGAGCTTAATAATAGGCAACATATCCAAAAGTTAACCTTAAATACGTCCATACAACGGGTGACCGAACAGATGGGAGCGGCCGACTATTCAGACATCATGAAAGTTGGCGAAAAAGCCTATCAAGTGCTTTACTACCGTACACAACGCAAAAATCAAGATGGCATCACTACCAAAGATGAGTGCACTCCCATTGTCTTCCTCAATCAAAATGTTGTCGGGTGGGGCGAATCTTTTATTAACGCATTATAATGTGATTTGGAGATTTGTGTTTTTGTGCGTATAGTGTAAAAAAATTGTTAATAGGAGTTGTCATGAGTCAACCACAAATTATTGAGTACGACGAACATGAAATTGAATATGAGGTGAAATATCTCTCAGCCAATGATCTCAAAGTGGCAGCTTCTATCTTGTACAACGCTTATTTCCAGGACCCCTTATTTGTTGATATTTTCAAAGCGGATGAAGAAGGGTATGACTTGCGTTTGCGTAGCGCCATTCGCGAAGAACTAAACGTGTTTTGGGATGCCAAACAACCAATGTTAGGTGTATACCGCAACGCGAGTTTGGTGGCGGTAACCTGCTTGTTAGCGCCGAACCCTGAGTTTGGTCATGGTCGCTATTGGCACTGGCGTTTACGTATGTTGTTAACCGCAGGTTTTTTAGGCACACAGCATTTACTCGAAAAGGAAAAAAAAGTCCGGAGTAACTTACCCACACAGAATTGTCACATGATTTCATTCATCGGTGTACACCCACAACACCAAGATCAAGGGATTGGGCATATATTGCTAGCAGGGATCAATGAGATCGTCAATCAACACCCAGATTCGAAAGGCGTAGCGGTGTATGTGACGTTGGAAAAATGCCTCTCATTTTTCGATGATGGCGGGTTTAAACATGTCAAAACATTGCAAACAAGTAATATTTCTGGCCGAATCTTGTATAAATCACAGTGATAAAGCCACCAATTTGTGATTTGCAATGTAAGATATATCTTACATTGCTGTAAG
>JBEVCF010000124.1:0-5803 GCA_040514355.1 Glaciecola sp. | reverse complement strand
AGGATGGAGAACACACGCACCAAGTCACCGTTTTGTATAGGTTTAGCAAGCACTGTTTCTTGACTAAGATCCATATCAACCACAGTACGCTGACCATTGCGGTCAATACGATTAACTTTGGTTGCAGGTAAATAAGAGGTAGGTAAAAAGCCACCCGACAATGTCAACACATCTGCAAATGTCTGTTCATTTTTTAGTTCAAAAATAGCAGGACGCTTCACTTCACCACCAATTCCCACGGTTTGACCAATTGGTGGCACAAAAATCACATCACCAGGTAAAACGCGCACGTCTTGACTGGTATCACCACGTAATAGTAAGTCATAAAGGTCAAACGTACTGACCAGTTTGCCGTTGCGTTTAAGTTCGATATTACGCAGTGAACCGGTTTTTTTTATCCCACCTGATACAAATAATGCATTGGTAATTGTTGATAATGCACTCACCGTGTAAGAGCCTGGACGGTTGGCTTCACCTAAGATAAAAATGCGCACCGAACGCAGCTCACCTAACGTAGTGATAACGTTCAATCCGATTGCACGATTACTGACCTCTTCATTCATCATCGCTTTGAGTTCTTGGAAAGATAAGCCTGCAACATGAATGGGTCCTAACTCTGGAACATTGATTTTACCTTCACGGTCCACGACCACAGTGAGCTGGTTATTAGTTTTACCATAGAAATTGAGGTTGATATTATCACCAGGTCCCACAATGTATTCAGCTGGGACAGGAATATCCGTTGCTGGAGCGAAAGTAGTGGGTACTCCCGCGAATAAGTCGTAGCCAAACAGATTCAGATTCATCGATGCATTACGCGATTCTTTTTTGTCCGCAGTTGTCTCTGCTGCACCACTTTCAACTACTTGTTCTTCTTTAGGAGTGGTCTTATCCACCGGTGCTGGCATCACAACAGTAGGGTTAGTCACTACAGTCGGAGAAGCACTGCTTGAAAGTTGATTAAGATCAACACCGTACTGCTTGGCCAACGCGGCTTGCTGAGCTTTGGGTAAGGCTTTAAACTGGGCAAGTTGTTCTGGGGTAATGCTCTGTGCAGCAAGACCTAAGCTAAATGCACTCATACCACCTAGAATAAGTAGTGATAAACAACGAGATAATGCTTTCAATGTCGGCTCCGTTTCCATGGCTAATTGACACGCGTCAATGTAATAGTTTGTTGTAAATAAGGAACCCACTGCGATAACGCAATGGGTTGTTTGTATGTATTTACCTGCACATCAATAGCAAAGGCAGGTTGGCTATGACAACGTTGAGTTAATAAAAACCCATCACGTGTAACAGCATCACAAATGTAGGCAGCGTATATCAACTCACCTACTCGTACTTGTTGTGTATTACGACTCGAATCATCCTCGAGAGTCACAATACGTAAGCGCTGAGCTTGTCCCGCAAGATGTGATATTGCTTGTATACCTCGATGCTCAAAAAGTATGTCATCACCTTGCATACTTGTGAAATTATACTGAGCTTCTACGCTAGCACAACGTTCAATACAGCGAACCTGTCCAAGTGTTTCATAGCTTCCAAAGCGCAATAACCAGCGAGACTCTTCAGGCGTGCTCTTACAAGCGCAACATAATAATACCATTGCACCTAAAATAGCAAACCTCAGTAACTTCAAAAATAACATCTTAAAGCCATGCATTCACCTATCGTCCTTGTGTAAAGACATCATAGCGCACGTCTCGGAGATGCCACCAGCTTGCCCCACTGTATTTGTCTAACATCCGTCCCGCATCTTGGCTTAGTTGTTGACTGCGCTGATAATATCGCACTTTTTGGGCATAGGCGCTCAACGCGCCAAATAGGTTGTCCAACGGAATGCTCAGATCTATTCCAGCAGAGCGTTGTTGCTGCTCTCGCATAGGTTGTTTTAGGCGGGTACTTGCCGCCCAAATACCGAACTGCCAGCCGTTGGCAAAGGTGCGGCGTACTTGTAACTTAGCACCACGATCATCTGCTAAAAATTGGCCTGCATGTACAGCTACATCCATGTTGTAAAAAGGTGTCGCCCAATAAGCACTCACCAAAGCAACGGTTTGTTGCTTGTTTGTAGTACCCATTGCACTATTAATATCTCGTTGGGTTAAACGGGCTAGCGATACCCCAAACGCAATCCGTGATTGCCAGTTTTGTCTAAGTATTTCTGTTCCCACGCCGGCCCAAAGATTATCCACATAACCACCAAACGCCTGATAGTGATAGCTGGTATTGTTCGCTTTGTCGCTATACACCTGAGTCCCTGCATAACGCAACACTAAACTATGTAGCCGCGCATCTGTTTTAGCGTAGCGTGCCAAGTAACGTTCGCTCAAATTTAATTGATTTAAGGCTGTATGTGTTAAGTCAGAGCTAATGTATGTATAGGACTCCGCCCCATCCACTTCTAACTGACCTGCTAGAGACCAGTTTGGATCCAATCGCCAGTTCGCATTTATCTGAAACTGCTGTTGATACTGCCAGCTATTCCCTTGCCCAGGTAACCAAATATGACTGGCTATACCCCATTGCCAACTCGGACTAGGACGCACAAAGTATGTGTCTGCGCGAGAGATATCGTCTGTCGTGATAGCGCGTAGAGCCCGGCGCGTTATCGGAGTAGATATTTCGGTTTGCCGAACAATCACTTTATGCACGCGATAGACTGGATGACCTTGAGCTTGTACAACATAATCTACAGCTTGAATCGACTCGGGTAGTTGTGCCGATAACACTTTGTGAGCTTGCTCTATAGCATCTGGCCAATAAGGATAAGTATGATTGGCAAGAGTCAAATGCAGGCGCTGTGCTTGAATATCTAAGGCCACAACCTGCAAGTCTATGTCCGCTAATAACATACCAATATACGCTCGCCATGCCTCTTGCGCAGCAAAACGCAAAGTTGTCTCCGCACTACCCACTTTGGTTTCAGACCATGCGGGTTGCGCTAATACTACCTGAGGATATTGTGGCTCATAACGACTGCTCGGTCGCTGACTATCCAACAACACATCGATTCCAAAGCCAACATGCCCCTCACTTACATTTGTTGCAAGTGATATATTGGGATGAAATTGCCAGTTTATTTTACCCTGCCATTGATTAGGGCGTGATAAACGCTTAGCTTTTTGCATGATATTTGTCTCAGCACCAAACGGCGTTTGCTGGTATTGGACGCTCAACGTCAAGGGATGACCATATTGGGGCGTGTAAAAAGTGTGAGATACCCCAGCGAAGGGTCCGTCAAAGCGTCCTTTATCCCCCCAACCTAATGTCCACTGAGTATGATTACGCTGTTGTGTGGCTACCAAGTAATGGCTGCGTAAACTTGCATTATCTAAAAAGTCATAGCTTCCAAATTGAACAGCCATCTTACCCAATGACCAATCTCCCCATCTAGCATCGTTTGTATGCCACAATCGGGTTTTAGCATGATAAGCATAGCGGTTTGGCCCTAGCCCCTCGCTTTGGTTTTCATAGGCGTTTAACCAATTGTGTGTTTTGGGGTTAAAACTCAGATAGCTGAGTCCTAAATCCAGCCACGGTGTCGCTTGGTAATCTATCTGGGCCATCTTTCCATATGTGGTATCAGACAAACCAAAACGAAACGCACCATCTTGATTAACTTGGGCGGTGGGTACATCAACTAGCTTATCAGTCGCGATTTGCTGAGCATGGGCCAATGGCATACCAGCCAAGAACACTACACACATGCTTAAACAATAACATCCAGCAATTATTAAACGACTATGCACCGAGGTGTACCTAGTCTTTGCGCACAAATGTTTGATAGGCATCACGTAAACGCGGTAAATGATTGTTGATATACGCTAGTGACAAACGGTCAAAGTCAAAATAACGGCCCTGCATTTGTGCTAAATACCCTGGACGGAATGCCCGATTCACAAATATCTGATTGGTTCCCTTATAACTGGAAGTCGCCAAGGAATACGACCAGCGCTCGCCTGGGCGAACTTGGAAACCATATTTGCTCGGTGCCATATTTTTACGCGTACCCAAAGGAATAGTAAAGCCAACCCCTTTAATACTCACATCGGTCTCACTCATAAACACCGACAATAAGGCATCCCCTAAGTGTGTTGACAAACCAACAGCATAACCGCGATCCCCACGCCAGAACTGCCCACCCTCGACATACATACTCACATCGAGCTCGGGTAAGTAATGGCGGTACTGACCGGTGTAAATATAACGGTCAACACCTTCATCCAAACGCGACTGCAGATATCCATAGTGATAACTCAAGCGATGCCGTCCATCAATAGACTGCCAACCAGCTTGAAAGGTCGCGACGTTATGCTCTTCCAAATACTGTTGTTTGGCGAACCCAACACCTGCAGACACATACACATTGTAAGGAAGCTGATAGGTTTGGCGTAAAAAGAGATTTTTGAGCCCAGTGTTTTTGCGGTATTTCCAGAACGGACCACCGGCACGAAAATCTTCTGACTCAGAGACATTAATATCGTAATCCGCAAACACCTCGCCCCCTTTCCATAAAGGCACATGCAGATTAGCGCGTACTGCAAGGTTAATATCAGCTTGGCCAATTTCGGTACCGATAAAATTCGGTAAAATGGGATACAGTTTTAAACGCGGTGTGAACCATGGTGTGTTTTTGCCCCCGACCCAATCAGCAAGGACCTCTTTGCGCTCAATCGGCACAGCAGCAATAAACTGAGGGTCATGCGTCTCACCGCTATAAAATGCGCGTAAATCTTTCGCCGTGCTCACCAAGCGCAACGTAGGTATATCATAGCGTGATAACGTAAAATCGACCTCTGTCATATAACTGGGTAAATGATCCAAGGTCATGCCTAATGCCACACCAATGGCATCCATTTGGTTGCGGTTGTACATCGAGTTTTCAATGCGCACAAACAACTGCGTACCACGTGCTCCGACCCATACGTTTTCAAAGCCATGCGCATCGAGCGCATTTTTAAGCTGTGTAAGTGCCATGACGTTATCGTCATAATACTCAGACTGGGTAAAGTCGATGGCGGTTGGCGTATAAGTACCGTAGTCTTGATCCACCATCAAAGGACCAAAGCGCGCAACGAGATTTTGGGTTTCGTAGTTTTGCTCATCCAGCCCCGTGGACGTGCCTTGGAATAAATTGGCACGGAGCCCCATTTGGAAAAATACGGCGTCATTACCCGTACCGGCATCATAATCACCTGCGATAATTGAACCATACAATTGCACTTGGTTGTCAAACCATGCTTTGGGTGTTTTGAGTTTGAGTGCTGCCGCGTTATTGACGCCATCGTGTTCAGCTTGGAGCTGTAGCCACTCATATGGCTGGTACTGAATACCGTAGAACCCCCCTTCATAACGATTGGGAAAACCTAACCGTTCAGACTCGCGTTTACCTGCCCCCACAGTAAAACGAAAATGTTGCCAATCCTTACTAGCGACCACAAAGTATGAATCTAGATGATTGGTGATCCCACTAACATCTTGATAACCGGCAGCAAGACTAAACCAGTCTTTAGGGATGAATGTCGCCTGGTATTTAAGATTGGCTTGTAAGTCAGAACCTGTATCAAAATCACCGCCTGAGTTGCGAATGGTCGCTTCTAGTCCAGGAAACGGGGATGCAGTTAACGTCAACACATTACCATCTTGATACAAACCATCTGACTTACCGGTGGAATACTTACCATTATCGGATAAAGTCGACCACGTCCAATGTAACTCTCCGTAGTTGATGACGTGAGCAGACGGCACATTGATCAAACCACCAAAACCTTGGACGTTTACATCTGTATCAATACGT
>JBEVCF010000123.1:871-5835 GCA_040514355.1 Glaciecola sp. | reverse complement strand
TAATCATGCGTGGTGGAAAGCTACGTCCGCCGCAGTTCAAGAACTTGTGCTTGAAGGCCTACGTAAAACACAGAAAACACATTATCTCAATGATACCCGAGCGGTACATTACCTTTCAGCTGAGTTCCTTATGGGACGTCTGCTATCAAACAATATGCATAACTTTGGGATCTTTGAAGAGGCAGAGAAGGGACTCAAGGAACTCGGTGTCAATTTAACGGATATCCTGGAAGAAGAACCCGATATGGCATTGGGTAATGGCGGCTTAGGACGTTTGGCTGCCTGTTATATCGACTCACTGGCCACACTTGAATTACCTGCTATTGGCTATGGTTTGCATTATGAGCATGGTTTATTTAGACAAGAAATTCAAAATGGTGAGCAAATAGAGCGACCTGATAGTTGGCGTGACTATGGTAATCCATGGGAAATTTGTCGTCCTGAATCCATCCAAGAAATTCCTTTGTATGGCTATGTTGAAACTAAGTATGCTAAGGATGGAGGTATTCGGAAGGAATGGCACCCAGGTATGATTGTAAAAGGGGTGCCATGGGATATTCCGGTAGTAGGTTATGCAGGTAAAACGGTAAATGTATTGCGTCTATGGCAGTCTGAAGCTTCAGATTATTTCAATTGGGACGTGTTCAATGCAGGCGGATATGTCGATGCTCAGCGGGAAAATGTGCAAGCAGAAACGATTTCCAAAGTCTTATATCCCAATGATGAAACCGAAGCCGGTAAAGAATTGCGCTTGATCCAACAATACTTCTTCTGTGCCTGCTCACTAAAAGACATTATTCGTCGTTATAAGCGGGCGCACGGTGATGATTGGTCACGCTTTGTCGACCAAGTTGTGATCCAGTTAAATGATACCCATCCTGCGATTGCCATCCCTGAGCTAATGCGTATTTTAGTTGACCGTGCTGAGCTTGATTGGGACACGGCTTGGTCAATGTGTACTCAAGTATTCGCTTATACGAACCACACGTTATTACCAGAGGCGTTAGAAAAGTGGCCGGTACGGATGATTGAAAAGATCCTACCTCGCCATATTGAAATTATTTACGAAATCAACCATCGCTTTATGGCTGAGGTAGAAAAAGTATGGCCAGGTGATAATGCGAAGAAGGCCAAGCTTTCTATTATTGAAGAAGCGTCTGAAAAAATGGTACGAATGGGTAATTTGTCTGTTATTGGTTCATTTGCAGTGAATGGCGTGGCGCAAATCCACTCACAATTGGTCAAAGAAAACTTGTTCCCTGAATTTGAAGCAATGTGGCCTGGCAAGCTTACGAATGTTACCAATGGGATCACACCGCGCCGTTGGTTAAAAGCGTGTAACCCCGCATTATCTGCCCTCATTGATAAAAAAGTAGGGGCTGATTGGCCTTGGGATCTGAGTAAGTTAACAGGCTTGGCAAAACACGCCAATAACAAAACGTTCCAAAAGCAGTTTATGAAAGTCAAGCAGGCTAATAAAGTAGCATTAGCTGCTGAAATAGAGCAATTGACCGGTGTTAAAGTTGATACGAATGCTATTTTTGATATCCAAATCAAACGTTTGCATGAATATAAACGTCAGCATTTGAACTTATTGCATATTTTAGCTTTATATCGTCGTCTGCTGGAAAATCCGGACTACGATATGCATCCACGTGTATTTATCTTTGGCGCCAAAGCCGCACCTGGTTACAAACTGGCAAAGGATATTATCTACGCAATCAATGCTGTGGCAGAGAAGGTCAATAACGATCCGCGTGTTAATCACAAATTACAGGTGGTGTTCTTACCTAACTATCGCGTATCGTTGGCAGAGAAGATGATCCCCGCGGCAGATGTGTCAGAGCAAATCTCGACAGCGGGTAAAGAAGCATCTGGGACCGGTAATATGAAGTTATCACTGAACGGTGCTTTAACGATTGGTACCTTGGATGGCGCAAATATTGAGATCGCTGAAGAAGTGGGAGAAGACAACATCTTTATTTTTGGTCTGACGGTTGCTGAAGTACAAGATCTTAAAGCGAAGGGCTACAATCCTTATGATTATTATTATCACAACACAGAGTTAAAAGCCGTGATTGACTGGCTTGATACCGATTACTTTACGCCTGGTAAGCCAGGTGCACTGTCTTCTATTAAGCATAGTTTGCTAGATGGTGGTGATCCGTATCTGTGTTTGGCGGATTTTGCGAGTTACGCACAAGCGCATGAACGTTTGGACAAGGCATATCGCGACAAGGAAAACTGGGCTAAAATGGCGATCATCAATACGGCTAATATGGGCAAGTTTACCTCAGATCGTTCAATTAGGGATTATGTTGAGAACATTTGGCACCTTGAACCTTGTACAGTGAGTCCTTAACCCACCAGGAGTACCATGCAATCATTTCTAGCGTTATCTAGATCCAAGCCAGGTGCGGTCACATACCGCACCTTTGTATTGGGGCGACACACCAAAGTGACTATTCATACAGCCGGGGTCATTGAGTTTACCCCTTTGCGTGATTTAGATAGGTTCACTTCTGCAACCCCCGGTGCTAAATCACTACTGTACTCTTGTGGGGTACATGGCAATGAAACAGCTCCAATTGAGATCTGCGATGCTTTGGTTGAAGCTATCCTGAGTGAAACCATCCAAGTGCAGCATCGCTTGATGGTACAATTTGCCAACTTGCCTGCTATGGATATTGCTCAGCGTTTTGTGGATGAAAATATGAATCGCTTGTTCTCAGGTGCTCACCAACGCAGCGAGCTAAAGTCTGTTGAAGCACCACGTGCCGCTGAGTTAGAAGTTTATACCAAAGATTTTTTTGAGCGCGGTCCTGCACATTTTTCACGTTATCATTATGATTTACACACGGCGATACGTGATTCACAGCACACGCGTTTTGCAGTGTACCCTTATTTACATGGTCAACCATATGATCAAGAGCAGATGTTATGGCTAGCGGATGCGGGGGTCACGGCGTTATTATTATCATCTGGGCCGACAACTACGTATTCTTATTACTCCGCTAACAGTTGTGGTGCACATGCGTTTACGGTTGAGTTGGGTAAGGTCAAACCGTTTGGGCAAAACAATATGGATGATTTTGAACAGGCTAGATTATGGTTATTTGCTTTGGTGAGCCAAGTTCATTATAAGGCTAAAAGCGACACTGTTCCGACGTTATTCCAGATCCATCAATCTATCACGCGCCAGGAAACGGATTTTAAATTGCATTTTGCTGACGATACGCCAAACTTCACTGCTTTTGATAAGGACACCGTATTAGCGTCAGAATATGATAAAACAGGTCAATGTATAAACGAGTATCGTGCGACTGAAGATGGAGAAGCCATTGTTTTTCCAAACGCTCATGTAGCATTAGGGCAACGTGCATTACTGACAGTTACTCCTCTGATGTTAAGCGAAATACCGGTAAAGGAAGTGTAGATGAAAGAGTTTGAGCTAGACCCACGCTTGGCAGGTGATACTATTCATGTCACGGATCTGCCCTTGTCTCGCGTATTATTGATGAATGATAAACACTATCCTTGGTTTATTTTGGTACCCAGGCAGGCAGGACTGACTGAATTACATCAGCTAGATAGTGAGGCGCAACAACAACTGCAAGCTGAATCTAATCGCTTGAGTCTTTTTTTGGAAGCACAATTTCAACCAGAGACACTCAATGTTGCTGCGCTGGGCAATGTAGTGCGACAACTTCACATCCACCACATTGCGCGTTTTACAGATGATCCTTGCTGGCCACAACCTATTTGGGGTAAATATCCTGTCCAAGCCTACCCAGCAGAACAAGCACAAACGTTGGCTCAACAATGCCGTGAGTTTTTATTAAGTACCTAGGATGGCTTGCATATATATATGCAAAATTGAGCTAATAAAAACCCGTGCTATCGTCGTCTTTGTTTGTCTTTTGTGTGTTTGCGGACTTACCTTGTGCTTTGAGGTGTTCAGCCTCAGCGGCTTTGCGGTCCTTGTAAGAGTCAGGTAAATCAAATGATTTGCTATCGCGTAATAACAAAATATTAGAAGCGATGACGCACAATACCACTACAATGATAAAAATGACCCAGCCCATACTCATGTTTAGTGTTCCTATGATTCGATAGCTATGTAACGCAGATAGAGAGATTCTAGGTGTGTAATAACAGTGTGTACACCACATATCTGATGCTTGATGAGCATAGCAGATAGATATTCAAGTGGGTAGTGCATTAATGTTGGTTTGGCAATAGGCGCATAACTGAGATGCCATGGCTCACAACCAATACCTCCTTGATCCACTGCATAAGGTAGATAAAAGTCAAACTCATGTGCTCGTTGCGCAAGCCATTGTGCTAATTCTGCACAGACACCATTTCCTTCATACTCACTTTGCACTAACGCGAGTCGATGTTGTTGTTGTATGACGCGTTGTTTGTCGTAGACATCAATATCAGTGCCCCAGTGATGACGTGATGCGCCAGGTAGGGCAGACCACCGCATAATGGCATGAACACGGGCTAATTTGTCTAGAGCATGGATATCAATGTGATATTGGTCATCGTCTAATACCGCTAACTCTCCAGACCATTTTCTATCCCAAATACCTTGTTGCCGTGAAAAATCGCGAAAACTACTAACAAGCTGACAGTCAATACCATCAGCTTTGGCTGCGCTTTGTAAAGCAAGGAAGGCTTGTAAAGCTTGGGGATGGAGAAAGTGAGAAGCCTTATCTTTATCACCAAACACAGGCACAACATGCGCATGTGTCAAGCCGAGAGTTGCTTCTGGTGATAAGGAGGTATTTATCATGGTTAGGTCAATGCATTAATCAGTGTTTGATAATAAATTTCTTCTAACACGACCAAATCATCCGCTTTCACGCATTCGTTAATTTGATGGATTGTGGCATTTACCGGTCCTAGCTCCACGACTTGGGCACCAGTAGGTGCAATAAAGCGCCCATCAGATGTTC
>JBEVCF010000123.1:0-861 GCA_040514355.1 Glaciecola sp. | reverse complement strand
ATGTTCCTCCTGCCGTCGATAACTCAGTCGCTCTACCGGTGACTTTTTCAATAGCTGCAGTGGTTGCTTCAACTAAGGTGCCTGAATCAGTCAAAAAGGGCTGTCCATTAAATGTCCATTCAATATCATAATTGAGACCATGCTTGTCTAAAATAGCAAGCACACGAGCAATGAGTGTATCGAAGGTTTGTTCAGTACAAAAACGAAAGTTAAAACACACCTGACACTCACCGGGTATGATATTACCCGCCCCCGTACCAGCGTGGATATTAGAAATTTGGAAACTTGTTGCAGGGAAGGCCGCATTCCCTTCATCCCATACGGTGGTGGCGAGTTCAGTCAGCGCTGGGCCAAAATCATGAACGGGATTTTGAGCTAAATGCGGATATGCCACATGCCCTTGTTTACCTTTAATGGTTAAATCACCGGTAAGCGAACCACGGCGACCGTATTTGACCACATCTCCGACGGTCGCCGTTGAGGAGGGTTCTCCTACGATACAGTAGTCGATTTTTTCATTACGTGCTTCTAGCGTATCAATCACTTTGGTCGTGCCATTAATGAATGGACCTTCCTCATCTGAAGTGATGAGATAAGCGATAGAGCCCTTGTGTTCAGGGTAATCTGCGACAAACCGCTCTGTTGCTGTTACCATGGCCGCAAGACTGCCTTTCATATCGGCAGCACCTCGACCGTAAATATAACCGTCATGGATTTCTGCAGCAAAAGGCGGATGGGTCCATTTTTCTGCCGGGCCAGTAGGAACAACATCGGTGTGACCCGCAAAACAAAACACGGGGGCGTCTTGTCCTTTACGTGCCCACATATTGGTTGTGTCGTGAAACACCATGGTTTCTATGT
>JBEVCF010000122.1:0-5857 GCA_040514355.1 Glaciecola sp. | reverse complement strand
ACATAGGTATTGCCGCAGCAGTTGGCGGTTTGATTGCTACCATCAACTATATTTTTATAACCCAACCCTTGGACAGTATTTCAGAATTTTATATTGCCAATAGTAAAACAGGTGGTGGTGGAACCAACGCTGTGAACGTCATTTTGGTCGACTTTAGGGGCTTGGATACCTTAGGCGAAATACTAGTATTAGGCATTGCAGCGTTAGGTATATTTAAAATGCTAGCGCGGATTCGCCTGGCTCTACCAACGACTGATGAAAAAGGACGCCCATGGTCAACTGAGCGTTATCCGCCGATTATTTCTATGATTTCGCAAGCTTTGTTGCCTTTGGCTTTACTCGTTTCGTTCTATATTTTCTTACGTGGGCACAATTTACCCGGTGGTGGTTTCATTGCTGGTTTGATCACGGCGGTTGCCATGATCCAGCAGTACATTGCCCACGGTGTGAATTGGGTAAAACCAAGAGTTAAAGTTGATTACCAAAACTTGATTGCGTTGGGTGTACTCATTGCTGCTTTTACAGGCGTTGCGAGCTGGGGTTTCGGTTATCCTTTCATGACCACCTGGTTTGACTATTTTGATATTCCTATCATCGGTGAGATCGAATTAGCGAGTGCCTTGGTGTTTGATTTGGGAGTGTACCTAACAGTGGTCGGTGCGACATTATTAATTTTGGCTCACTTGGGTAAATTATCGACGCCAGAGCGTCCAAGGGTGGAAGTATAATGGAGTTGTTATATGTCATTTGTGTCGGTGTCCTGACATTTAGTGGGATTTTCTTATGCTTGCGAGGGCGCACCTTTCCAGTCGTGGTTGGGTTGACGATGCTTGGTTACGCTGTGAACATGTTTTTGTTTTCCAGCGGCCGTTTGCATTTAGAAGGCGCTGCGATTTTGGGTATGGCAGAAAGTTATGCCGATCCACTCCCCCAAGCGTTAGTCCTAACCGCCATTGTGATTGGTTTTGCGATGATTGCGTTTGTTGTCATTTTATCGATGCGGGCACGGGCGGATTTAGGCAGTGATTTTGTTGATGGACGAGAGCCTCCTGATACCCGCAAATTGGTTTCGCGAATTAACAGAGAGGGACAAGAGTAATGCTCATGACCCACTTACCCATGCTCCCAATATTGATCCCCATGTTGGGTGGGCTATTAATGCTATTACCGCCATTTGCAGGTGTAGCGCGCTATCAAAATCGTCGCTACTTCGCTTTTGTTCTTGTCGCGTTGCAATTGATGTGTGGAATGGTCATGTTGGATGCGGTCATCGTAGATCCTAATTTGATGTACGCGGTAGGTAACTGGCAACCGCCATTTGGGATTATTTTGTATGTCGATCCTCTAGCAGCTTTAATGGTGTGCCTAACCAGCTTTTTAGGCTTTGCAGTTGTGCTTTATTCTTTTGCTGGAGAAGATCGGGCAGGGCGTTATTATCACCCGTTGATTCAGTTCCAGATTTTGGGGATCAATGGGGCGTTTCTGACCAACGACTTGTTCAATTTATTTGTGTTTTTCGAGGTCTTATTAATAGCGTCATATAGCTTGTTGATTCATGCTGGGGCCAAACAAAAAACCGAAGCGGCCGTGCACTATGTCATCCTCAATCTAATTGGTTCGAGCATTTTCTTATTCGCACTAGGGACAATGTATGGGGCGGTTGGAAGCCTTAACGTTGCTGATATTGCTCAGAAGATTTCGAGCTTATCAGAATCACAATTGTTACTAACTAATATTTCCGGTGCGTTGCTATTGGTCGTATTTGGTCTTAAATCAGCCATGTTGCCTCTACATTTTTGGCTACCTAAAACGTATGCAGCAGCCAGTGCACCCATTGCAGCATTGTTTGCAATCATGACTAAAGTGGGCATTTATTGTATTTTCCGTGTGTATACTACAGTTTATGGTGATTTTGCCGGCGGGTTGAGTCATTTTGTCACGCCGATCATTTGGCCTTTGGCCATTGCAAGTATTGTGGTGGGGTCTGTTGGGGTTATCGTCAATCCTACACTGCGAGGTTTAGCGGGGAATTTGGTCATTGTCTCTGTGGGAACGCTGTTACTCGGTTTTGCCCTGCGCACTCCTGAAGCTAGTGCTGCGGCATTCTTTTATATGATTCACAGTACCATAGCCAGTGCGATTCTGTTCTTGTTAGCAGAGATGATTGGTCAGCAACGAGGTAAAGCACAGGACCGGTTTGTGATTTCACGCAAGCTTAAAAACCAACGCTTTTTAGGATTCTGTTTCTTTATTGCTGCCATGATGGCTGCGGGCTTACCGCCGTTCTCTGGGTTTTTAGGCAAGCTTGTGATATTGCAATCAGCGGTCACTTTAGATGAAAAAATTTGGGTATACAGCGCCTTACTGATTTCAAGTTTAATCACGATCATTGCTTTTTCTCGCGCAGGTACCACTATCTTTTGGCGTCATGCAGGTAACAAAGACGTGAGTGATTCGCCAGATGTCACACTTTGGCAGAAGATGGGACTCCTTGTGTTACTCGTTGCAGGACCGGCACTAGCACTGGGTGGTCAGTACATGTTGGCGTTAACCAATATAGCCGCGTTAGAGCTCCACAACGTGAGTGGTTTAATAGAATTGATGGGTGTGGGAGGTCTTAAATGAGTACGTTTAAAAAGATCCTACCTATGCCTTATCAAAGCGTATTGATTTTTGTTGTTTGGTTGATGCTCAACAATTCCATCAGTCCAGGGCATATTTTACTAGGTTTAGTGTTAGCGCTACTAATACCTTACCTAACAGCACCTTTGCGCATCCCTCAACCTGATATCGCGCGTCCATTGAAGTTGTTGCCGTACATATTACTGGTAATGAAGGATGTTGTGGTGGCTAATTTACAGGTTGCTTTGTTGGTGCTAGGACCCACTAAAAATATTAAACCCGGTTTTATCGCGGTACCGTTAGATATTCGTCAAGACTTACCTGTCACAATGCTGGCCAGTACGGTCACTATGACGCCCGGAACGGTCAGTGCGGAGATATCCCAAAATAATGAATATCTGTATGTTCACGTTTTACATTTGCCCGAGGATCCACAAAAGGTCATTGATTATATAAAAAATCAGTATGAGGTAAGAATTAAGGAGATTTTCAGATGTTAGATGTCGCTATTATTTTTATTGGTGCGGTATTGAGTATTGCATTGGTCATGAACTTAATCAGACTTTTTATTGGTCCGAATACTGCTGATCGGATCTTGGCATTGGATACGATGTACATCAACAGTATCGCGTTGATATTGGTATATGGTATGCACTCTGAAACGCCTTTGTATTTTGAGGCTGCATTATTGATTGCTATGCTGGGCTTTGTCAGCAGTGTTGCATTTTCTAAATATTTGCTACGCGGCGATATCATCGAATAGGGGATAATAATGATCTTAGAAATAATTATCTCAGTCTTGTTGATCATAGGCGGACTGTTTATTTTAATTGGTTCGCTTGGTTTGTTGCGTTTACCTGATTTTTACACTCGTCTTCACGCGCCTACTAAGGCAACGACACTAGGCTTAGGCAGTGTCCTGCTTGCGTCGATGGTTTATACCTATAAGCTTGAAGGCTATATCAGTGTTAACGAGCTGTTGATAACCTTGTTCTTGGTCTTAACTGCACCGGTGGTTGCGCATATACTGGCAAAAGTAGGTTTTCATCATCGTGTCAAAATGATGGAAGTAACTAAAAATAAAGAATTAGTAGAAAGAGCACGCAAGCGAAAGCAAGTTGAATAAACCACTTAGCAACTGCATTATAAAATAGCATCATATGTTGTAGGGTGTATTTCATATCACTGACAAGTTAAGGTATGTCAATTCATCCATACGAGATACACTTTATTTTCTAATCATTTAATACGACAAAATCAACCCTTCGTAACCTTCTAATTCTACTTGAGTAACATATTGTCCTAATACACCACTGTGATCCAGTATTCGCATTGGCTGTTCAAGATTAATTACCACTGGGGCAGCCGCAAAGAAATTGGGATCTTTACCACCAAACGAGGTGCGATATAAGACTCTACCGTTGGTAAAATCTCGCGCCTGAATCGCCACTAATTTCCTAGACACCTTAAAGTTAGATAAACTAACTAAAACTACAGAGGTGTTTATGAGCGCAAAACGCTACCCAGAAGAATTTAAAATTGAAGCCGTTAAACAGGTGGTTGATCGTGGCCATTCAGTATCTGACGTTGCGAAACGGTTAGATGTGACGACGCATAGTCTTTATGCTTGGGTAAAAAAGTATGGCCCTGATTCTAAACAACATATTGAATTAAGCGATGCCCAAGCTGAGATCCGCAGGTTACAAAAAGAGTTAAAGCGTACCACTGAAGAGCGTGACCTATTGAAAAAAGCCGCGGCATACTTCATCAAGCAGTCCGACTGAGGTATGCCTTTATCAAAAAACATTCGGACACGTGGCCGATCCGCTGGCTTTGTAAGATGCTCGATGTTCACCCGAGTGGATATTACGCGTGGTGCAAACAGTCTCAGTCTAAATTAGCAAAAGCTAACCAGCGTCTAACAGGATTAATTAAACAGTTTTGGCTTGAGTCTGGTGGTGTTTACGGATATCGAAAGGTCCACTCTGACTTGCAAGATGTTGGTGAAAAATGTGGTATTAATCGAGTGCATCGACTCATGCGTAACGAAGGGCTACGAGCGCAAGTGGGTTATAGTAAACCACGTCATCGCGGTGGTGAAGCTCATATTATTGTACCTAATCGATTACAACGTGAATTTAATCCAGCTTCCCCTGATGAGTCTTGGGTCACTGATATTACTCACATCCGGACACACGAAGGATGGTTGTATCTGGCTGTGGTTGTCGATTTGTTCTCGCGCAAAGTGATTGATTGGTCAATGCAGTCTCGCATCACCAAGGAAATCGTGTTAAATGCTTTATTGATGGCAGTTTGGCGACGAAACCCTCAGAGAACCGTCACGGTACATTCGGATCAAGGTAGCCAGTATACAAGCCATGACTGGCAGCACTTTTTGAAAGTCAATGGACTTGAGGGAAGTATGAGTCGACGAGGAAACTGTCACGATAATGCTGTCGCAGAAAGCTTCTTTCAATTATTAAAACGTGAACGAATAAAGCGACGGATTTATCCAACGCGAGAAGATGCCAAAACCGATGTTTTTGATTACATAGAAATGTTTTACAACAAAAAACGAAAACATGGTTCCAATAATATGCTTTCACCGATAGAATTTGAAAAGCAATATGAAGAACGACTGAGAAGTCTCTAGATTACTGGTGGCGATTCAAGTGGCAGGAGCATTTGGCGGATGGGCGAATACCTACTCTTTAACGACATTAGGTGGTTCTACAGCTAGTATTGCTATTTCTGCTACGGGAGGTTGCTTGGCTGGTAAAGCTTCGGGTGGAGTATGTAGTCAAGGAGCTAAGTTAGCTGCTATGGCTCAAGCTCTAAAAGTGGGGTTAGACAATATTGCTGGAGATCAATCTTCATTAAAAACTTCAGATGGTGAAGCTGTAGTGAAGCCGGGAGGTCAGCTCAAAGCAGATATGCTTGCTAATGGTGAAAATGTAGATTGGATAAATTCTTCTATTGATAATACAGGAATGGGCGTTACAGTTAATGACCCTAAATATAGGTTTTTAATTGGAAAGCCTGTTTCTGAAGCAAGAACAATTCTTCAGTCTATGGGACACAATTCTTCAACTGTCTTAAATAATTTGGGAATGGCAGGGGAAAGCGGGAGATTTATGAGCCTTTTATCCCAAAATATAGGTGGAGTTAGGTCTTCATCTGTTATGCATGATCGTTTAGTTGGTTTAGTCGAGAGAGGATTGGGAATGGAAAGCAC
>JBEVCF010000121.1:15593-20881 GCA_040514355.1 Glaciecola sp. | reverse complement strand
AGGGGCCATGCTACCGGCGACTGACATTGGAGCTGGGGAAAAAGAGCGCGGTACCCTTGAAACCCTATTGATTTCACCTGTACCTCGTAATCAGTTAGTGTTGGGTAAGTTCTTCACTATTGCCTTTGCCGGGGTGACATCAGCGATGATCACGGTGGCGAGTCTGTTTGTCTGGGGTGTAGTGATGTCGCAAGGCATGGCCATTAAAGTCCTCACCGAATTTATGGGGGCGATCAGCGCCATCGATTTTGTTTTGATGTTCTTGATGTTGGTGCCGGTAGTGGCCATATTCTCGGCAGTGTTATTGAGTCTATCTATTTATGCCAAGAGCTTTAAAGAAGCACAAGGTTACATGACGCCCTTAGTTTTTATTGTGATTGTGCCGATCATCATTGCGATGTTACCCGGGATTAAACTCGAGGGTATTTATGCATGGATCCCCTTAACCAATGTGGCGCTGGCGATCAAAGAACTCATTAAGGGCACCATGGATTATATGGCTTTGCTGCCTATCTTCTTATCTACCACGGTGATTGCGGGCTTACTGATTGCATTTTGTGCCTATTGGTTTAAGCAAGAGAAAGTCCTTTTCCGATAAGGCATGAATAGACCCAGTGGAAAGGCAGGTAGGTGACTATCTGCCTTTTTTGTATCGGTATATTTTTAAAAATATAAGACGTACAGCAACCCCAACACCATACTGGAATAGGCGATTGATATTGGCGTGCCGATGCGTGCGAAGTCACTGAATTGATAGCGACCAGCATTGTGCACGAGGAGGTTGGTTTGGTAACCGTAGGGTGAGATAAAGCTTGCACTTGCGGCAAACGCGACCGCCAATGCAAAAGGCATAATCGGCATATTTAACGCACTGACCATGGCCCAAGCAAAGGGAAACATCAACGCAGCAGCAGCGTTATTGGTCACAAATTCAGTTAGTAATAACGTCAGAATGTAGATTACAACCAAGGCTATAAACGGTGAGCCGTTGCTTAAAATGGGGCCTAAGTAGGTTGTGATAAGCTCGATCACGCCTGTCAACGTCAGTGCTGATGATAGACTCAATGCCCCGACGATAACCAAAAACAAATTCAGCGGGAGGCCTCGCTTGACCTCAGCATAGGACGTCACATTGAGCAGTAACAAAAATGCTAATAAAAATAATAAGCCGTAGATAAGCGGAAGGACACCCGCAGCCGCTAATGCAATCGTTGCGAAAAAGCCTGCAACGGTTAATCCGTCCTGTTTGTTACTGAGTTTGCGTGCAATGGTTTGCTCTGAAACAATGAAAAAATGTTTGTTGAGATTGTTACGGTTGGCAAAATCTTGGCCGGTAGCCAGCAGTAAAAAATCACCTGCTTGTAGGGTTAACTCTCCAAGTTTGCCTGATAAGGTCTCGCCATCGCGGCGTATGGCGACCACGGCGGCGTCAAATAACGCCCGAAATCCAACCTGTTTTAATGTTTTGCCAATAATAGAGGAGCGATTTGAAATCACCACTTCGGTCAATTCGGTCTGCATCAGTCCGTCATTTTCAGCAAATAAGGACAAGCCTTTAATATGCTCAATGGCATCGAATTTTTGCACGTTGCCGTTGAAGATCAGTTTATCGCCAGGCTGAATGATTTCATCAGGACAGACCGGCGCAAGCTTGGTGTCACCGCGTATGATCTCGACCAAAAACAACTCGGGTAAATTGCGCAGATGATTGTCTTCGATGCTTTTACCGACTAACTCTGAATCTGCCGCGACCTCTGCTTCTAACAAATAAACATGCTCCAGATCAGCGCCGGTGCGATAAGTCGGTAATAACCCTTTGCATAGATACAACAAACCACCGCAAACCAAGCCAGCGCTTAAACCAATCACGGTAAAATCAAAAAAGGCAAAGCCGGGATGACCGCGTTCGAGTAAGAAGCTATCAACAATCAGGTTGGTTGAGGTACCAATCAATGTCACTGTACCACCAAAAATAGCGGCATAAGATAAGGGGATCAGCAAGGTAGAGGCTGCGTGATGTTGATTTTGTTTGACCGGTCCAATCAAACTGGCCACAACAGCCGTGTTATTCAAAAACGCAGAGGCAATAAACGATATCCCAAACAAACGCAAGAATGACTGTTGATAGTTAGCCGTCACTAATTTGCGAGCGATGCGTTTGAGCAAAGCGGTTTTATCGATTGCGTTACTCACTAGCAATAACAAGATCAGGGTGATCAGGCCTTGGTTTGTCGCATTGTCCAACACTGTGGCTATATCCACTGCTTGGACAAGCAATAACGCTAAAGTGGCCAAAGCAAAAATCATAGAGGGACGTTGTCGACTCATGATTAAGGTAAGGATGGTGGTGATAAAAATCACCACTGTGGCCAACTGAAGGAGCGTCATCATGATACTTATTATTTGAGTTGCGTAATATCCACAGCACCCCAGTGAGGAAAGTGCTTGCGTACCAGTGCATTAAACTCGACTTCAAACTCACTGTAGGCGTGTTGCCCAGTACTTTGGTTTTGCAGTTGGTCTATGATCATACCTGCGCCAACTGTCGCGTTGGTCAAACGGTCGATGATAATAAATGCGCCAGTTTGACGATTACGTGTATATGCATCGCACGCAACGCTCTGGGTCAGCTTGATGTTGACTTTGGCAATTTCATTGAGCTGCATGTGGGCACCCGCCGTTTGCTCAAGTGTGTTGACGTCAATCAAGTAATCGATATCAGTGACCGCCCCTGCGACTTTTTGCGTGGCGAATTTAAAGTTATATTGCTTGTTTGGGATGAGGGCTGCTTCGTCCATCCACACCAAGTGTGAGGTAAAATGCGTACCATGCAATGGCATGTTGTCGGCTTTGACAATCATGTCCCCACGAGAAATATCAATTTCATCTTCTAGCGTTAACGTGACAGCAGCTTGTGTGCGCGCACGGTCTAATTCACCATCAAAGGTGACAATCGATTTTACTTTTGATGATTTGCCCGATGGTAACGTCGTGACTTCGTCACCGACAGCAATCTCGCCAGACACTACTGTACCTGCAAAACCGCGGAAGTTCAGATGAGGACGGTTGACGTACTGCACTGGGAAGCGGAAATCACGCGTGTTTAACGAGCGATTGATCTCGACGGTTTCGAGCATTTCCATCATCGTCGCACCGGTATACCAAGGCGTTGCTTCTGATAAATCCACCACATTATCGCCTTCCAATGCTGAGATCGGAATAAACTGAATATTGGCAATGGACAGTTTTTCGGCAAATGTGAGGTAGTCTGCTTTGATGGTTTCGTACACGCTTTGTGAATACGCCATCAAATCCATTTTGTTGACCGCGACGATGACGTTTTTGATCCCAAGCAATGAGGCCAAGAAAGAGTGGCGCTTGGTTTGGGTTTTCACGCCTGCGCGTGCATCGACCAAGATAATTGCGACATCACAGGTCGACGCACCCGTCACCATGTTGCGCGTGTACTGCTCGTGTCCTGGGGTGTCTGCTATGATGAATTTGCGCTTGTCTGTCGAAAAATAACGGTAGGCGACGTCTATGGTAATGCCTTGCTCACGCTCAGACTGTAAACCATCTACCAGTAACGCCAAATCAACTTTTTCACCTGTTGTACCTACTTTTTTGGAATCGTTGGTAATGGCGGCGAGCTGATCTTCATAGATCATTTTGGAGTCGTGTAACAAACGACCAATTAAGGTGCTTTTACCATCATCGACCGAACCACAAGTTAAGAAACGCAACATGTCTTTGCGTTCGTGTTGGGCTAGATAGCCATGAATATCGGTTTCGAGTAGGGAATTTTTAATTTCCATGGGTTAACAACTCACTAAAAAATAAGGGTTTAAAACGGAATCTTTTTGGTTATAGGTCAAGCTCGGCAAACGCTCTGGTGCGCTTGTACCTATCGCGATATCGGCCACACTCAGTTCGGTGACACGGGCTCCAGCCGCCAGTGCGACCGCGTGTGCGGCACCTGTATCCCATTCACTCGTGGGGCCAAGGCGTGGGTAAAAATGGGCTTCACCGGTCGCGACCAAACACAGTTTGAGTGAACTACCCATCGAGACTATCTCGGCGGGTTTGTCGAGTGCATCCAAAAATAATTGGGTTTCGGGGCTGGCATGAGAACGTGATCCGACGACTTTATAAGTCGTCGCACTGGCTCTATCAGCCGTGGTGATGGTCTGTTGGCCTTCGCGATTGTATTCTGTGGCACCGACACCCACCACACCGACAAAGGTGCGCTCTAAAACAGGGGCATAAACCACGCCTAAGACGGGTTGTCCGCGTTGGATCAAGGCGATGTTGACCGTAAATTCGCCATTTTTCTTGATAAATTCTTTGGTCCCATCGAGTGGGTCGACCAACCAATATTCATCCCAGCTTTGACGTGTTGTCCACGGGATGTTGGCAGATTCTTCAGATAGGATGGGCAAGTCACTGATGGCTTCAAGACCGGCGACAATGGTTTGGTGCGCGGCCAAATCAGCCTCGGTCAACGGACTGGTATCAGGCTTGGTTTCAATCGCAAAGTCGCGCGCGTAAATGGTCATAATCTCTGCGCCCGCACGTTGTGCGATAGCCATAACCTGCGAACTTAACTCACTGAGTTGTGCCGTAGAGAACATTAGATCAATCCCTTTTCAAGCAACGCCTCATATAAACGCAGTGCAGTATTTTCGGCACTTTCATCGCGATAGGCTAAATGGATCTCAGGGGCATTGGGTGCTTCATACGCTGAGTCAATCCCTGTAAAGTGGGGGATATCACCGGCGCGCGCTTTTTTGTATAAACCTTTAGGGTCGCGTTGTTCGCAGACGGCTAGGGGCGTATCTACAAATACTTCCACAAATTCGTTGTCGTCTAAAATTTGACGACAAAAGTCTCGATCAGCACGAAACGGTGAGATAAATGCCGTGATCACTACCGTGCCGGCATCCACAAATAATTTGGCGACTTCTGAAATCCGACGAATGTTTTCGACGCGGTCTTTGTCAGAAAACCCCAAATCCCCACACAAACCGTGACGCACATTGTCACCATCCAATAAATAAGTGTGACGGCCTTCAGCTACGAGCTTCTGCTCAAGTAAATTCGCAATGGTCGATTTGCCTGAACCGGATAAACCGGTCAGCCAAATGACAGCCGGTTTTTGTTGTTTCTGCGCTGCGCGTGATGCTTTGTTGATCTGGTGTTGGTGCCAAACGACATTTGTACTCATTAGAAATATCCTTCCATTTTCTTTTTCTCCATCAGCGCAGCTTCAAATCAGCCCAATTGCCAGA
>JBEVCF010000121.1:0-15583 GCA_040514355.1 Glaciecola sp. | reverse complement strand
CAACATTTCTTGGATGACCTCAGGCAGCGTACTTGCTTCTGATTCCACTGCTCCGGTTAATGGGTAACAACCCAAGGTACGGAAGCGCACAGATTTTTGCATGGGCACTTCACCTGGTTCGAGTGGCATACGGTCGTCATCGACCATGATCAAGATCCCGTCGCGTTCGACTACTGGGCGAGGTTTCGCTAGGTACAATGATGGGATTTCAATATTTTCTAAATAGATATACTGCCAGATATCGAGCTCTGTCCAGTTCGACATTGGGAATACACGGATACTTTCGCCTTTGTTGACCTGCGCGTTGTAGATATTCCACAACTCTGGGCGTTGGTTTTTGGGATCCCAACGGTGGTTGTCATCGCGGAATGAGAACACGCGTTCTTTGGCGCGTGATTTTTCTTCATCACGACGGGCACCACCAAACGCCGCATCAAATTGATATTTGTCTAGTGCTTGTTTGAGAGCTGCGGTCTTCATAATATCAGTGTGCTTGGCACTGCCGACCGAGAAGGGGTTCACACCAGCGTCTATGCCTTCTTGGTTAGTATGCACGAGCAAGTCAAGATCGTATTTCTGTGCCATTTTGTCGCGAAATTCAATCATCTCTCTAAATTTCCACGTGGTATCCACGTGTAATAAAGGGAAGGGAATGCGACCAGGGGCAAAGGCTTTTCGAGCAAGATGCAGTAATACCGATGAGTCTTTACCGACCGAATAAAGCATAACCGGATTATCAAATTCTGCAGCAACTTCGCGGAAAATATGAATACTTTCGGCTTCAAGTTGTTTAAGGTGGGTGACCGTATCACTCATAAGCTTAGGACTTCCTGTTATATTCTAAATGATTCTATACTTAGAACTTTAACACTGTCTTGGTGAAATGAGTAATGCCTTTTTGCTATAAATAAGCTGAGTTCTATCTAGATAACCGGTGCTGTACCCATGTATTTGTGAAAGGCGCAGTTACCGTATCTATAAGGGATCGCTTATGAAGACAAACAATACAAACATTATGTGCAGCGTTCAATCAAAGTTCTTTTAGTACTTTTTCTACTTTTGCAAAAGTGTCTGTAAGAGCAATATTCGGCGTTTTATCGATACTACTCACCACAAAGATCGTCACAAAGTTAGCCAAGAACCCAGGTACAATGGCATATAGGTCATCATTGAGCGGTGCGCCACCGATAGGGACATAGGTCCAGAACAAGGTCACGGCTGTGCCGACGATCATCCCTGCTAACGCACCAAGACGCGTCATCTTAGACCAATACAAACTGACCAAAATGAGCGGGCCAAATGCCGCGCCAAAGCCTGCCCAGGCGTTACTGACCAAGCCTAGAATCGATTGGTTTTCGCCCAAGGCTAGTCCGATGGCGACTAAAGCAACAGCCAGAACTGCCATGCGGCTAAACGTGACGAGTTGTGCTTGGCTGGCATTTTGTTGCATTAGTGCTTCATAGATGTCAGATACGAGAGAGCTTGACGTTACTAATAATTGTGACGAAATCGTACTCATGATGGCCGCCAGAATCGCCGCGAGTAAAAAGCCTGCTATCAACGGGTGAAATAACACTTGTGACAGCACGATGAATACGGTTTCAGGGTCATCCAAGGTCATACCTGAACTTTGTACGTAAGCCATCCCAAATAGCCCGGTTAAAAGCGCACCCAAAAGCGCCAGTATCATCCAATTCATACCCACTTTACGCGCGACGGGCATATCATTAACAGAGCGAATCGCCATGAACCGCACAATGATATGTGGTTGGCCAAAATATCCTAAGCCCCAAGCCATCAACGAAATAATACCAATTACACTTAGGCTTTCAGTGCTGCCCACGGCGGTAAAGAGTGAAAAGTAATTCGGGTCAATATTACTGATTTGCTCTATTGTGGCGTTAATGCCACCGAGTTCAAACATGATCACGGTCGGTACCAAAATCAAGGCAATAAACATCAAACAACCTTGCACAAAATCCGTGAGGCTCACCGCCATGAATCCACCAAACAGCGTATAAGTCACTACCACACCGGCGGTGATCAACAAGCCAGCCTCATAGCTCAAACCAAATGATGATTCGAATAATTTGCCACCCGCAACCAAACCCGATGAGGTATACAAGGTGAAGAATAAGATAATCACAACAGCGGAGATGATCCGCAACAGATTGGAGGTATCCGCAAAGCGTTCAGCAAAGTAATCAGGGATGGTAATCGCGTTATTGGCGACTTCGGTATACACCCGCAAGCGTGGCGCCACATATAAATAGTTGCAATAGGCACCCATGACCAAGCCAATCGCGATCCAGCTCGCCGACACCCCACTGATGTACATGGCGCCGGGCAATCCCATTAACATCCAACCTGACATGTCAGACGCGCCAGCAGATAAGGCTACGACTGCTGGGGAGAGTTTGCGACCGCCTAGTAAATAGCCTTGGACATCGGTTGAGGCATTGCGATACGCAAATAAACCGATCCCCAACATAGCGACAAAATACAGAGCAAGAGAAAAATAGACCCCAGACATGGTGTAACCTTTGATTTTGTTATTATGTTTTGGAGTGTAACAATCAATCAGGGGAGTGTAAACGCGGGCAAGCCCGCGCTTCAAGTTTTCTATTGTGCCTTAATCCAGCGGTCGATTTTTTGTTCGAGCAGAGACAAGGGAACTGGGCCATCCTTGAGGATTTCGTCATGGAACCCTCTTATATCAAACTCATCGCCCAGTTCAGCTTGCGCTTTAGCACGCAGTTCCATAATTTTTAGTTTGCCAATCATATATGCAGTAGCCTGACCTGGCATGGCGATGTAACGCTCAATGGCTTTGATGGCGTCATATTCCGCATTTGGCGTGTTATCGACTAAGTACTGAATGGCTTCTTCGCGTGACCATTGTTTGGCATGCAAGCCGGTATCGACGACCAAGCGACACGCGCGCCATAATTCCATCGCCAAACGCCCAAAGTCAGAGTACGGATCTTGATAAAAGCCCATGTCCTTACCCAATTCTTCAGTGTACAAGCCCCAACCTTCGGTATAGGCCGTAAAACTAGCGTATTTTTGAAAATCCGGGATCCCTTGCAACTCTTGCGTAATCGCACGTTGCATGTGGTGCCCCGGCAGACCTTCATGATACGCGAGCGCTTCCATTTGATAAGAGGGCATAGCCGACATGTCGTATAAGTTAGCGTAATAGATCCCCGGACGAGAACCGTCCAGAGCAGGCGACTGATAAAAGGCTTTGCCTGCTGATTTTTCACGAAAGGCTTCGACGCGTTTGATGATCATCGGCGCTTGAGGGATAAGACCAAAAAACTCGGGTAATTTTGCTTCCATCGCATCGATGTAGGCCTTTGCATCCGCCATATATTGCGCGCGACCTGCATCGCTATCGTCATAATAAAACTGTGCGTCCTCACGCATGAATACGAAGAACTCAGACAGGGTCCCCTCAAATCCAACTTGTTGCATGATGTCACGCATCGCATTGTGGATCCGTGTCACATTATCCAAACCGACTTGGTGCACCTGTTCGGCAGTCATATCCGTGGTCGTAAACCACTCTAGTCGGTTTTGATACCATTGGTCACCGTCAGGTAAACGCCACACGCCATCACCAGCTGGGCTCAGTAGCCGTTGTTTGGTGAGTTCACTGATCAGTTTTTCATATGCCGGTTGCACACTTTTGAGTAAGGCATCTTGGGCGCGATTAAGCAGGTCTTTGGTCTGGGCATCGGTCAACTCTAGTGCTGTGACTTTTTGTTTGAAATCGGCATAGATGGTAGAGTCGTTGGCCGCTGCTTCAAACGGGAACCCTTTGAGCACATTGCGCGAGGCTTGGATCATTTGATCATACGACCACTTGGGTGGAAACACGCCTAATGTTTCGCGGATCCGCAATTGGTCGATGACTTGGTCAAACATTGGTGCGACCCCGTACAAACGCTGTACATACGCCGTAGCATCACTGCTATCAGATACGCGATGTATGTTGATGAGGAAACTCGGCACTAAGGTGTGAAAAGCACGGAACTGATGCATGATATAGGTATGGTGTCTAAACGCATCATTGGCTAACTTGCGTTCAATGTCGAGCATGAAAATATCCAAACTCAACTGCTCTGTCTCGCTCAATGCTGTACGATCAAAGCCTTTGGCTGTGACTAAACGCTGTTGCAACTTTTCTATATAGGTTTGAGTAGCAGCATCTGAGATATCATCCCATTTGTCATAGTCGTCTTTAATGCCTAGATACGATTGACGCAGTGGTGAATCAGCCACATCTGCGGCAAATACCTCGGCAAAAAACGTATTTAAACGCTGACTTTCTGCACTGACTTGTGCCACCACCTCGGAACCTGCATTGTTATGCGGAGCGGGGGAGCACCCACCTAAGCCTAAAGTAATAGCCATGGCCACTGCACTGCAAGACGTTTTTGAGAACATGTGTTAACCTTTTATGTCGTTGGATACAAAGGCGATAAGCCCTTATTTTCTTTTTGTAATAATTGTTGTCGATGTTTTATTAACCAGACTGATAAATATGTCGGTACGGCTCGTGTAACGCTGTGTGAACCATAGCGATTTTCGTAAAACTGTGCAACCCACGTACTAAATTCAGGATCATCGACGAATTTAGTGTAGTGGATTATTTTTGCTTGTTGTGGATACCAATGGGCTAACCAGTCCTCGAGTGCCGATTCAACTTGTGAGAAATCTTGTTTTTTTAACGCATCCATCAAGGCTTTAAAAGCTATTTTTTCTTTTGGATGGGCGGTTTGTGCGGGTGTTTTAGTCTGCGTCTTGCTAAAACGCAACCATGTCCATAACCACAGTCCTAAAAACAGCCCTGTGCTGATTTGGTAGATCCATGCCTGTTGCCACCAAACCACTGGTTCAGAAGAAGCGTGGAGAGTGGGCTGTGCAATGGTTGCAGGAGTAGGTATTGCAACGGGCGCGGTGGTTTGTATTGGCGCTGTCGTTGCAGCACTATTGCCAGCCGTCACCACCACACTCTGGGCTGGGATAGTCGCATATTCGGTTTGTTTGGTCAGGGTGTTGAACCAAGGAACAGAAATAGCTGGCAGCACAAAATTACCGGCGCGACTGGGCACCAATGCAACATTTTCAACCCGTTGAGCTACGGTGATCCCCTCACGATTAGCCGACGCTATTTGCGGCTGGTCTGGGTAAGCTTTGATACTCGGTGGCAAATCGCCTTGTAGTTTGGGCAACAAGGCTTCATCAACACCCATGGCACTAAGAGTAATGGTGCGCGTAATGGGTTCACCCACCACAAAATTGTCTAACGATGTGGACCATGTTTCATTGATTTGCACAAATTCACTCGGCAGCCATGCATCCTTATAATCATCTGGGATAGGCAGAATATCGACAGTTAACTCTGGACCGATTTGATTGACGGGTTTGCTCGGGTTGAACAGGCCACCAAAACTTCCGCGATTACGCGTACGGATGTTCCCCTCAAAAACCGGACTGGGGATGGTTAACGGTCCAGACACCTGAGGGATCAATGCATATTGACGGGTGACCACGCGATAGCGTTTGCCGTTTTGGATGGTGGTAGATTCTTGATCCTCTCCCATTTGTGACATAGTGACGTTAGCCACATCTGGGACTTGCAACGAGCCGCGTTCAAGCTCAACAGCTAAATGCAATTTTACGGTATAAGTGAGTTGTTGCTGCACATAGCCACTCTCAGGTGTGACTTCGGTAGAGATAAAAATATCCCGCGTTTCTTGTTGTGCTTGTTGCGATACAGGCACAACTAACACATCAATTGGGTCGGCAGAAATCCCATTAATCGCAATCGCAGGGATCCGCAATCTTCCGGTTCGTCTGGGAAATAAAATGGTTGTCCACGTGGTTGTGACCGAGCGTTGTAGGTTAATAATGGATTGTTGGGAACTCACACTCGTTCTGATCACTTTAAAATCTTGACTTAAGACTGATGGATCAAAATCGTCGCGTTGCATCGCATCATTGGCCACCACTGTCAGGGTAATCGATTCATCGGCCATCGCCGGGTTTTTATCGACAGTAGCGGTCACTTTATCCAATGCCAGTGCCGGTTGACTGCACATCAGCGTCAACAAGATCAGGCCAAGCCAGCCTACTGGATACTGCATAAATCTTATGCCTTCCTTACTGAGAGGCGCTGTGGATGGAGAAGTAAAACGAAATAGTCGAGTCATATTGTGTTACCAATCCTTTTTAGTACTGCGTGGTAGGCGCTGACGTTGGCGTTGTTGATATTCGAGTTGCATTTTGCGCTTTAACAAATAACCGGGATCATCGGGTACTTTATTGAGCAGACTTTGCAGTCGTTGTTGTTCTTCTAGCTCTTCAGGTGTTAAAGGCTCCCCACTGGGCTGAACGGATTGTGCCTCGGCGTCTTGTTGCGCATTGTCGTCTTGATTTTGTGGCTCGGACGGTGTTTGAGATTGTGCATCCTCTTCTTCCTCAGGCTTGCGCGCTGGTTCGCTCGCATCAGATTCGTTCTCCTGGGACGCTTGGGACTGATTGTCTTGGCTTTGTTCCTGTCCCGATTGCTCTTGTTGTTGGGATTGAGTATCGTCTTGTTGTTCGCTATGTTGGCTTTCATTCGACTCAGACTGAGATGACTCTTGGTTTTGCTCAGAATTTGCATCGTTATCTTCTGACTCGCCATTTTGTTGCTCACTAGGCGGCTGTTGTTGTAAAAATAACTCAAGTGCTTCTTTTGATTCAATCGCTTCGGTAAAACCTGGTTGAGCATCAATGGCTTGATTGTAAGCTGCTAGAGCTTGTTCGTATTGCTGGGTAGCCGCCAGTGCATTACCTTGATTAAACCACCCTTGAGCAGTTTCGTCTTGAGCAAATAACGCCAAAGCGGCCGCATAGTCCCCTTGTTGATACAAGGTGTTCGCTAGCCACTGCGCGTCGTCAAATAAGGATTGTGCGGTGTCAAAATCCCCTGCTTTATACGCTTGTAGTGCTCGTTGGGCGTTATTTTGAAACGCTTTGGGCAAAAACGCTAATGGGTCTGCTACGTCGAGGTTTTGTTCAACTGACGGCGGTGGCAATGTGGGGGCTGATTGAGCTAGGTTTGGCGCAAGACGCGGTACAGTGGGGTTTGAGCCAGTCGCATTTTGCGCGTGGGCAGTTTGAGGCCATACCGGTAACAGCATGCAGGCAACAATTGCAAATAAATAGCCGGGTCGGCTGTACCAAATGATCCACAATAAAATGGGAATGAGTAGATAAGGACCCAGTTCATACCACTTATCACTGTTGACCAAATCGTCCTGCTCAACTGCGCTGGCACTGTTATCCAAGCCGTCAAGCAAATGGACAATATCGCGCTCATCGGCAGTGGTGGTACTAAAGTGACCATTGCTGATCTCGACCAGTGTTTTGAGTTGGGTCGCATTGACTTTTGGGATCACAATCGCGCCACTCGGATCTTTTAGTAACTGACCGTTAAGCTGTTGGATAGGGGCACCTTCAGCCGTACCGACAGCTAACACTGATACTGTGTAATTACTTGCGCGCAACCACTTGGTCAACTCGGGCATCTCGGCATAATCGACCCCATCCGTGAACCAGATAATATTGCCCGTCTGATAGCCGGCTTGCTCGAGTAGCTCCGCTGCGACTTCTAAACCGCGCAGAGCATCACTGCCGAGCACTGGCATGAGCTCTGGCGAGAGCGCAGGGATCAGCGTTGCGAGATTGCGACCATCAGCCGTGATGGGACTGATCACAAAGGCATCGCCCGCATACGCCACCACGCCCATCTCGCCACCTTTATTAGCAGCAATGAAATCCATGGCCTTAAACCGCGCGCGGGTCAAGCGATTGGGGCGAACATCGGTGGCACGCATGGATAAAGACATGTCTAGCAGTAACACGGTACCCACTTCTACTTGGAAGGTCGGTTGAGGGATTTGTTTTACGGTCGGTCCGGCTAATCCTGCGATGCCTAGCAATAATATAACGGGTAAGGGCCACCATTGCGCGTTGCGACGCTGTGCTTGGGTTGACTCGCTTTGGGTCAAAAATCGATATAAGGCTGGCGACAATAAGTGGGTAACCGCATCTTGCACGGCTTGACTGTGTTTGAGTAACCAGACCATACCCAAAACAGGTAGTAGCGCCAACCACCACCAGGGGCGCAGAAAATGAAATTGAGATAAAGCCTCTAACCATTGTGTCATAGTGCCAAACTCCATCTCCACTTGCGTTGCGCGATCACCAGTGCAGCCAATATTAACCAAGTCAGCAGTGCAGCCGCTAGAAAATACATGAACAGACTCATCTGTGGTCGGATCGTTTGGGCCTCATCCACAACGGGCTCTATTTGATTTAGTAGTGCATAGATGTCACGTAATTCTTGGGTATCACGGGCGCGAAAATAACGCCCGCCAGTTTGTTTTGCAAGATTCGCTAGCATGGTTTCATCGAGTTCTGCAGAAGGGTTGACTTGACGCTGACCAAATAAACTGTTGACCAACATCACATCTGCACCCACACCAATTGGATAAATGGTGACATCTTCGGCAATAGCGAGTTCTAGCGCTTGTTCTGGCGATATATTGCCCGCCGTGTTTTGTCCATCGGTGAGAAGTATGAGCACTTTTTCAATGTCGGGTTTACTCTGAAAACGTTTTACCGCAAGACCAATCGCATCCCCGATTGCAGTTGATTCACCTACTAAGCCAATCACGGCTTCATCTAATAAAGTGGCAACGGTATTGCGATCAAACGTCATGGGAGCTTGTAAGTACGCGGTATCGGCAAATAAAATTAACCCCAGGCGGTCGCCAATACGCTGTGCAATAAAATCATTGAGCACGTGCTTGACCATCACTAAACGATCGACTTCTCGGTCAGCGACAAGCATATCTTGTGTTTGCATGGACCCGGATAAATCGACAGCAATCATCAAATCACGCCCTTCATTGGGCAGTGCGATGGGCTCACCATAAAAAGTCGGGCGCATGGTAGCAATAATTAAGGTTGTCCAAATCACCAAGTAGAGTGTCCAACGCAACCATTGTGAGCGGGGAAGGGTTTGCATAGGACGTACCGATTGGGCTGCAAAGGTCGGCATATAAATCGCTTTTTGTGCTGGTTCAGTGTGCTGCTGACGGTGATATAAAAATAACAATACGGGGATTGGCCACAGCAAGCCTGCATAAACCCATACAAAACTGAGATTTTCCCACCACGTACTCATGTTATTTCGCCTCCACTAAACGCAGACGCCACCAAGAAAACGTCGGACAGCCATAACGCAGACATGCTTTTAAACTCCGATATTGCTCACCTGAAAGCGGTTTTGGTGATGCATATAGATTATCTTGTAAAGAGTTGAGCACCGGAGCGATGGTCTGCTGTTGTTTTGACGAGAGTGCGTTGACCCAAAACGCAACCCACTTTTCACCATACAAATTAATATGATCTGGGTAATAAGTGCGAGAAACACGCTTTAAAACAGCATTGGCAGCCAGTGTGCTGGCTTGCGCGGTATATATCTTATCCAGCTCTGTTAAAGCAGCAGAGCGAGCGGCATAACACTTGCGATATCGCCACCAAGCGAGGCCAGCATAGATAAGTCCAAGCATGCCTCCCAACAAGATAAGCATCAGCCAGACTGAAGGGGGAAACCAAGCGATGGTATCCGGAGCAATGGTGTTGTGTGGTGGAATAAACACGTCTTGCATCAGTCCAGCGCTCCGTATTGTTTCAAAGTTGGCAATTGCGAAACTAAACTTTCTCCGGCAGTAAGCGGGTATGACGGGATCCCTAAGGTCTGTAAACGCATCAACCACTGTGATGTTGGCGGAGTTTGCCCAAGCGCTTCACCACCGAAAGCCCGTTGCTCCTCATGGATGCCATCGGTCACAAAGAGGGTGACCGCTTGGTCAAGATGATCGCCATTTTCCAGCGGATCACTGACCGCAAAACAGCGAATTTCATTGTGTTTGCGTAAGTGCACCAAATCTTGATAACCCGTTTCATCCAGTTGATGAAAATCACTGATAATACAAATTAAGCTGCCTGGTTTAGCTAAGCGTCGTACCCGTTGTAAAGCATCACCTAGCGGCTTGCGTTCGGGTTCAACCGCGAGTGGCTGTGCTTGTTGAAGAGCACAGGTTTCACTTAACAAATGCAAGATAGAGCTATCGCGGTTAGTGGGTTTGATTTCGCGATGGGCTAAGTCGTTAAAGACTAAACCACCGACGCGATCGCCGCGTTGCTTGGCCGCCCAAGCTAACAAAGAGGTCAAGTGGCCAGCCAGCACTGATTTGAGCATTAATACCGAGCCAAACTGCATGGTCGCGCCGACATCGGTCACGATATACACAGGGCGCTCGCGCTCTTCGCGGTACACTTTGGTGTGGGTTTTGCCGGTACGCGCAGTAACGCGCCAATCAATAGAACGAATATCGTCGCCCGCTTGATAGTGTCGCACTTCGTCAAACTCCATGCCGCGGCCTTTGATCTTAGAGACATACCCACCAGAGAGTTTTGCTTCTGGCACCGCTCTGGGACGCAAGCCAACCATGCGAGCAATGTGTTTGTACGCCATGATATCCGTTACCGATAAGGCAACGGCAGCATGTTCATCAATGTCCTGTAACTGTTGTACGAGTGACATAGTTGGCCTTTATGGTACTGCTACACTAGCTAAAACAGTATTCAACACGTTATTAATAGAGACACCATTGGCTTCGGCCTCATAGGTGAGCGGTAAACGATGGCGCATGACATTAAAAAATACCGCTTGGATGTTGTCAGGACCCACAAAGTCGCGACCCATCAAATAGGCATGGGCTCTAGCACAACGCTCTAGTGCAATCGTAGCGCGAGGTGAGACCCCCATGGCGATAAACTGCTTGAGTTGCTGGCTGTATTGTTCCGGACGACGTGTGGCCATGACCAATTGTACAATGTACTCCTGTAACTCAGGCACTAAGGTCAACTCAAGTACCGCTTTGCGTGCAGCGAAGATTTGCGCTTGGGTTAAGGCCTGTGGTTTTGCCACAAAATCGGCTAAGCCTTCGCTGCGATTGAGCTGCAGGATTTGAAATTCGGTTTTGGCATCGGGATAGTCAATTTCAACATGCATCAAAAAGCGGTCAAGCTGAGCCTCTGGCAGGGGATAGGTGCCTTCTTGTTCAAGTGGGTTTTGGGTAGCCATCACCAAGAATAAAGGAGAAAGGTTATAGGTTTTGTTACCTACTGTGATTTGGCGTTCCGCCATGGCTTCTAACAAAGCCGATTGTACTTTTGCTGGGGCGCGATTGATTTCATCCGCTAAGACCAGATTGTGGAATAACGGGCCCGATTGGAACACAAATTCGCCCGTTTCAGGTCGAAATATATCGGTCCCTGTCAGATCCGCAGGGAGTAAATCTGGCGTGAATTGCACGCGATGGAAATCCCCTTCTATACCATCTGCTAACGCATTAATTGCTCGCGTTTTAGCTAGTCCAGGGGGACCTTCAACCAATAAATGACCATCTGCTAATAAGGCAATCAGCATATTCTGGGTCAGATCGCCTTGGCCAATCACTTGTTGATCGAGATACGCTTGAATCGGTTGAAAATCAGTATGCGACATAAAATCGGTACGTCCTTTAATATTGTTATTTTTGTCTATTGCTGCGTCTGAGCATACAGACCTATCACCAAACATAAGGGCCAGTGTAATAAAATCAAGTCTTTAAAGCAGTTAAAAATTGTCTGATTTTGTAAATAGCATGAAAAAAAACTGGCATAAACCAGCAACCTTTGCCAAAATACACTGAAACAGGTCTGACCACTAATAGGAAAAACTACACATGTCGCAAGTTCAACAAGTCAAAACGGCAGCGGGAGAGCGCGTCGCAATTGTCGCGGGTTTACGTACACCGTTTGCGAAGATGGCAACGGATTTTCATGGGATCCCCGCTGTCGACCTTGGCAAAATGGTCGTTAATGAAATGCTCGCACGCAGTGAGCTCGACCCCAAAGCAGTCGAACAGTTAGTCTATGGTCAAGTCGTGCAAATGCCAGCAGCACCCAACATCGCTCGCGAGATTGTGCTCGGTACAGGTATGCATGTGCACACCGATGCGTACAGCGTATCCCGTGCCTGCGCCACTAGTTTTCAATCCACCGTGAATATCACACAAGCGATTTTAACGGGAGACATCTCTGTCGGTGTGGCCGGTGGTGCAGACTCTACCTCTGTCTCACCCATTACCGTATCAAAACGCCTCGCTAGAGCCTTAGTCGATTTACAAAAGACCAAAACTTTAGGGCAAAAATGGTCAGTCTTGAGGAAGTTAGGTCTGAAAGATTTAATCCCCGTCCCACCGGCGGTAGCTGAGTACTCAACGGGTTTATCCATGGGGCAAACCGCCGAGCAAATGGCCAAGAGTCATGGCATTACTCGGGCTGAGCAAGATGCCTTAGCGCATCGTTCTCATTCTCTCGCTGCAGCGAATTGGACGGCAGGCCACATGCAACAAGAAGTCATGACCGCATACCCCGAGCCCTGCAAAAAAGCGGTGACGCAGGACAACAATGTGCGTTTTGATTCTCAACTAGAGAGTTACGCCAAGCTACGTCCTGTGTTTGATCGTCAATACGGCACAGTGACGGCAGCCAATGCAACGCCATTAACAGATGGTGCGTCGGCGGTGTTGTTAATGAATGAAAGTAAAGCCAAGGCCTTGGGTTACAAGCCTTTGGGGTATATCAAAAGTTACGCGTTTGCCGCGATCGATGTGTGGGAAGACATGCTGATGGGCCCCTCATATGCGACACCATTAGCGTTGGATAAAGCGGGAATGGCCTTGAATGATTTGACCTTAATTGAAATGCATGAAGCGTTTGCCGCGCAGACCTTGTCAAATGTGAAGATGTTTGGCAGCGACGTATTTGCCCGTGAAAAACTCAATCGCAGTCATGCAATTGGTGAAATTGATATGGACAAATTTAATGTACAAGGTAGCTCTATTGCGTATGGGCACCCTTTTGCTGCAACGGGAACGCGGATGATCACGCAAATGCTCAATGAATTACAACGACGCGGGGGCGGAACAGGCTTATTAACAGCTTGTGCCGCGGGTGGTTTAGGTGCAGCTATGATTGTGGAGACAGAATAATGAGTGAACAGGCATTTAGTTTGACCAAACAAGACAATGGTATCGCATTAGTTGCCATTGACGTACCCAATGAATCAATGAACGTGCTAAAAGACACGTTTGTCCCCGAGATTGAAGCGCTGTTAGATGCGATTGAGCAAGATAGCGAGATTCAAGGCGTCGTGATTTATTCTGCCAAAGATAATTCCTTTGTTGCGGGGGCTGATGTGAGCATGCTCGAAGCCTGCACCAGTGCTGAGCAAGGCTCTGCAATTGGCAAAAGTGGTCAAGATATTTTTAATCGCATTGAAGCCTTTAGTAAACCTGTCATTGCCGCTATCCACGGGCCAGCTTTAGGGGGGGGATTAGAGTTAGCCCTCGCGTGTCACGGACGGATTTGTTCAGATGATCCCAAAACGCAACTCGGTCTGCCCGAGGTACAACTGGGTTTATTACCGGGCAGTGGTGGGACGCAGCGTCTACCACGACTGATCTCTGTGCAAAAAGCGTTAACGATGATGCTAACCGGTGCGCCACAACGTCCAAAACAAGCGCTTAAAGCCGGTATAGTCAACGCGGTTGTGCCACGCAGTATTTTATTGGCCGAAGCGCAAAACATGGCGCTCAAAGGTAAACCCGCACCGCGTAAGCACAAGTCAGCATTGATGACCCGACTGTTAGACAATACAGGTTTAGGTCGCAAGATCTTATTCAGTCAAGCACGCAAACAAACCTTGAAAAAAACACAGGGGAATTATCCTGCGCCTATGGCCATCATCGACTGTATTGAACGAGGTTTGAGTCAAGGCGTACAAGCGGGCCTAGCACTCGAGGCTAAACGCTTTGGTGAATTGATGATGACACCAGAATCCAAAGCGCTACGCAGTGTGTTTTTTGCAACCACCGAGATGAAAAAAGAGCAAGGGGTCGCAGATGTGCCTGCTCAACCGGTCAAAAAAGTCGGTGTTTTAGGCGGTGGTTTAATGGGAGGTGGCATTGCCTTTGTCAGTGCGACCAAAGCAAAATTACCCGTACGGATCAAAGATATTGCCGAGCAGGGCATCGCCAATGCGCTCAATACGGCCTATGAATTGCTGAACAAACGCGTCAAGAAACGCATTATGCGTCATTCGCAAATGCAACAACAATTAGCGTTGATTACAGGCGCAACCGATTATTCGGGGTTTAAAGATGCCGATGTGGTGATTGAAGCGGTATTTGAGGATTTGGCCTTGAAACAGCAGATGGTGGCGGATATTGAAACGCATTGTCGCCCTGATACTATTTTTGCATCGAATACATCGTCTATCCCTATCAGTGATATTGCGGCGCAAGCGGCGCGTCCTGAGAATGTGATTGGCTTGCACTATTTTTCGCCGGTGGACAAGATGCCGCTTGCTGAAGTCATTGCGCATGCCGGTACGTCAGACCAAACGATTTCAACGACGGTTGCCTTGGCGAAACAACAAGGGAAGACACCCATTGTTGTTAAAGATGGTGCGGGTTTTTATGTCAACCGTATCCTTGCTCCTTACATGAGCGAGGCCGCAAATCTGGTATTAGCCGGAGAAGCGATTGATGAAATTGATAAAACGATGGTGAAGTTTGGTTTCCCAGTCGGTCCTATGAAGCTGATGGATGAAGTCGGGATTGATGTCGGCACTAAAATTATTCCATTTTTAGTCGAGGCTTTTGGTGAACGCTTTACTGCACCTGAGGCCTTTAAAGTGGTGATTGACGATGGTCGCAAAGGGAAGAAAAACGGCAAAGGCTTTTACGATTACTCACCACAGAGTAAGGGCAAGCGAGTCGATGAAAGTATCTACACCTTACTCAATTTGACGCCAAAACCGCAACTATCTGCCGAAGAGATGATCCAGCGCTGTGTGTATCTTATGCTTAATGAGGCTGCGCGTTGTTTGGATGAAGGCGTGATCAGAAATGCCCGTGATGGTGATATTGGTACGATATTTGGCATAGGTTTCCCCCCGTTCTTAGGTGGACCATTTAGATATATGGATAGCATCGGTATCGCAGAGTTGGTTACTCGTATGGAAAAGCTCGCTCACAGCTATGGTGACAAATACAAACCTGCTGACATTTTGGTTAAGATGAAGCAAGAAAATCGTACTTTTTATTGAGCGAGTGTTAATTAACTGTAAAAAACCGAGCTTAGCTCGGTTTTTTTGTGCGAAAGGCTTAAAAAAGCATGAAAACTTTTTGTTTTTGATTATAATTTGTTCAATATTTTTGTTTGAGGTGCTTATGGTTGCGTTGTTTGTTCTTGCTTTAGTTTTTTCTAGTTACTATTACGTACAAGCAATTCATTATGCAATGCCAGCAAAAACATGGGCTTTGGTAGGTTTTATGACCGGTCCCATCAGCCTTCCTCTATTCATCATGAAACAGCACGTCGCGTGGCGTCGCGCCATTGG
>JBEVCF010000120.1:0-5923 GCA_040514355.1 Glaciecola sp. | reverse complement strand
GTATTATTACTGAATATCATACTTCGCGGGAGGCATATGTCATTATCTATTGCCACTTTGGTTAAAGATGGGCACACATACAGCAAAATATGGCCCATGCAAAAGCCACTATTTGCGCTATTTCCAGAGTGTCGTGTCATTGCTGCAACGAAGTTTGCTTACAAAGTGATGCCTGGTTTAGGCATTTTCTCGGTATTATTACTCGTCAACGTTCATGGTTGGCAGTACTTGCCTCAAGCATTAGCGATGGGTGGCATTTTTATCAGCTTACCGCTTCAAGGTCAATTATGGCTCGGCCATAGAGCGAATCAACCCCTCCCGCCGAGTCTGTTGAGTTGGTATTTCGAAATCGCTGAAAAAATGCGCAAGGAAGGCTGTCCGGTTACGCGTCCTCAAACCAAGCCTCGTTATATGGAACTAGCGGTATTACTCAAAAAAGCCTTTGAAAATATGGATAACGCATTCACGCAGCGCTGGTTCTAATACTTTTCACGTAATGCTTCACCACATCCTCTACAACTATACAACGTCTGACCTCGTCGTATTTTATTGTGTCTAATGCTTGTTAAAAGGTGTTCTTTGCATGCACACACATACGTAAAACGTTTGATGTGTCTGCGTTTAAGATCATCGACCGCGAATTGATGACAACGCTGAGGGACTAAACCGAGCATACGCATTGTTTGTTGCCATTCAACCCCATGTGGTTTGGCCTGATTCGGGTGGAGCCAATATACAATCAAATGGGCGAGTTCATGTCCGATCGTTTCACGTAATGCAGACAGAGGTTCTCGCGTAAAAATAGCCAAGTTAAGACTAATCTGATTGCGTTGGTAGAGCGCTTTTCCCGCCGTGGTGCCAGTTACGTCCCAGATAATTTTGGGTTTGCCATGACCATGGTTAAACAGTGCTAACGATTGCGTATAGAAAGTATCGAGAAACTGTTGTGCGTGTTGGTCTAAGTGTCCATGCTCGGCCATGTTTTGCCCTAGTGATGTCGGTAATAACATAGCGCCGGTTTAGTAATGTCTAAATAGGCGCTATGTTAAATTGTGTGCCATAACAAATATGTCATTGGCATGTAGCTATAACTTACACTCTAAGCACAAAGCATATGTGGCTTTAGGATCATTCAGACGCGTAATCTGTTGTACATCATTAAACACGGTGCGGAACAAGCCAAGTAACGGACTACTAGAATCAATCGCCTGAGTTCTAATCAACTGTACGGCTGCATTTTGCAACAGCTCCTTAATGAATTGTTCACGAGGTGACAAACTGCGTTCGATATAGGTTGTGTCAAAATTATCTAACTCAGCCAATTCAGCGGCAACCTTCACTGCATCCCCTAATTCACCTAGTTGGTCTACCAAGCCAAGTTCTAATGCGGTAGCACCGATCCAGACCCGACCTTGGGCAATGGCATCTACCTGTTCTAGGGTCATATTGCGATTTTCTGCTACTAAGCCTATGAATTTTGCATAACCATGTTCAATACTGCGTTGAATGATTTGTCCCAAACTATCGGGTAAAGTTTGTGTAACGGAATTAAATGCTAGTTCTGTTGTGGCAATACCATCGGTGTATACCCCCAGGTGTGCTAGCGAATCCTCATAGGTCATTAACATCCCGAAGATCCCAATTGAACCGGTTATGGTACTAGGTGAGGCGATGATGCGATCAGCCGATGCCGAAATCCAGTAACCGCCCGAGGCAGCATAGGTACTCATTGCAGCAACAACAGGTTTGCCCGCTTGTTGTAACTCTTGCACTTCTTGACGAATAATCTCAGATGCAAATGCGCTACCACCAGGGGAATCAACATGCAATACGACTGCTTTGATATTATCGTCTAGACGGGCCTTGCGGAGTAAGCGTGCAGTGGAGTCGCCGCCAATCGTACCGTTGGGTTGATTGCCATCTAAAATAGTCCCTTTAGCAACGACGATACCAACTGAAGGGCCTTCCACAATTTTGGGAATAGGTGGGTTGATGATTTTTAAATAACGGTTAAAAGTAATGTTTTTATACTCTTTACCATTATCATTTTCACCGACTAACGCGAACATTGCTTGACGCCAATCCTCACGAGTCATAAGTTCATCCACCCAGCCATTTGCCAATGCATATTGAGCGAAATCACCATTTGCTGCTTCAAATTTCTGCATAAAATCGGCGGCTGTTTCGTCAAAATTATCAATCTCTATATCGCGCGCAACGGCAACATCCGTTTTAAACTGCTCCCAATATGCACCCAACCAAGCACTGTTCGCTTCTTTGGCCGCAGCAGACATATCATTACGCATGTAAGGCTCGATGGCTGATTTGTACGTGCCGACTTTAAAAATGTGCGTGTTGATTTTGAGTTTATCGAGTGCATCTTTGTAGTACATGCGGTTTCGCGCAAAACCATCAAAAATAACGGCACCTTCAGGGTTGAGATAAATTTTGTCTGCATGCGCGGCTAGGTAGTATTGGTTTTGAGTGAAATAATCACCCATCGCAAGTACCGGTTTTTCTGAGGTTTTGAAATCTTCAATCGCGTTGGCAACAGTGCGTAATTTATCCAATCCTGCAGAACGTAAACCCCTCACATCCAGTACCAGAGCATCAATACGGCGGTCTAGTTTAGCATTAGCAAGCACTTTTAGAATGTCCCGCACCAAAATTTCACGCGGCGTATCACTGCTGCCAAAAGCTTCACTAGCAAATTCATCAAACGGGTCAACAGATTGTTTTTGGATGACAATATCGCCATTGAGTTTGAGCACCAAAGCACTACCATTCGGTACTTTAATGTCGTCTTCACCGGAGTTGATGACAATCGTGATAATGACAAACATAATCAATAAGAAAATGATATTTAAAAAGACTTTTCTAGAAACGTTGAGCACATTCCATATTCCGACAAAGATCTTTGCTGTAGTGGATTGATTTGCAGCCATGCTTGCATACTACCTATAGTTAACACATACCAGCTTTTATCCTAACTAAAACCAAGTAAACTACCAGCGTGATATTGTAATTTTTTGTAACGACTGTGAACGCGTTTATGTCATTTTTTGCTTTTCAAAACATCGTTTTGGGGTAAACTCCAGCATTAAACATAGTAATAATGCACAACATTCATGAGGAATTTATGGAAGCATTACAATTGCTTTTAAACCGTTCATCTCAACCCAAATTAACAGCGCCTGCACCCGCAGAAGAGGCGCTAGAAAATATCAAACAAGCCGCATTACGCGCTCCGGATCACGGGAATCTCAAACCGTGGCGTTTTATAGTCTGTGAAGGCAAGGGATTGAAGCGTTTGGGAGAGATTTTTGAGGGTGCAGCTATTGCAGAAGGTCGCGATGAGGCAATGATCCAAAAAGCGCCTCAGCTGCCTATGCGTGCACCCATGGTTATTGTCGCAATTGCACATTACACTGAACACCCCAAAGTACCACCAATTGAACAAGTGTCCTCAACAGCTTGCGCGGTGCATGCCATGCAGATGGCAGCTGTTGCACAAGGCTTTCAAGGGATATGGCGTACAGGTTTTTTAGCAGAATCAAGTTTTGTTAAGGAAGCACTAAGTTGTAAAGACGAAGATGAAATTGTGGGATTTTTATACTTGGGGACTTCGACATTAAAACCTATGCCAAAACCCCCAATAGACAGTGCTCACTACTTTACCCATTGGGATGCGTAGTGGTATTGGGCTAGGTCTTACCCTTGTTCAATTTTGAACCGTAGGCCCGCGCGTTCAATCAGTCTTGTAATGAGTGCGCTACCCATAGCGGGTGCGGGCGTGTAGACGCCACCAAGGGTAGCTAAATCATCTTTGGCTAGACACAATGCACTCTCTGCAAGCATTTTAGACGTTGATCCATAACCTGGATCGAGGTCAGCACTGACACTCGCCACAAATTGTTTGTGGTGAGCTTCAGCAATAAACATAATGTCATAAGAGCCATTCTCACGTTCTGCTTTAGTTGGACCCTCTCCGGGTTTTGGCGCATCAGGGCCCGCTAATGATTTGTCATTTGTAACGTGTTTGGCGATGGCTTCACCACCTTCGCCAGGACCAGTCAAAATCATCTCATCGTAGATGAAATCTTTGCCATAAAGGTGGTCGAGCAGGGCATTACTGCGATGAATGTTCTTAGTATTGATGGTTGCCATAATGAAAGGGGCTACCCAAGAATTGAGCGCTTCGTCAAAATAAGGCTGGTCAGCAGCGGGTTGCTCGGGGCCGCTAAATCCTCCTGCAAGACTAAACGGATCGCGTAAATATCCCAACACCTTAGGATCCTTAGCGGCAGCTCGCATCGTTGCTTGTAAGCTGGCAGCCGTGCCGCCAGAAAATTTTCCATTCATCGATCGGACACGACATTTAATGCGTGTGGCTGCCTTAGCATGAAATTGTTGAATATGTTCTTGTAAAAAAAACACACCCAAATCAAAAGGAATAGAATCAAAGCCACATGAGAATACGATTCTTGCGCCCGTTGCATGAGCCCGCTCATGCAGTGCATCGATTTTTTGGCGCATCCATGCGGGTTCGCCACACAAATCGACATAATCTCGTCCCTGCTCTACACAGCTAGATACGAGCATGTCACCGTATAGTTGATAGGGGCCAACAGTTGTAATAACTACTTTAGTCGTTGCTACAAGGGCGTCAATCGCTTCTTGGTCATGACTGTCGGCCACGATAACGCCAACGTCTGCAGACAGATGTAAACTGTCTTTTAATGAGGATAGTTTGGCTGCGTCGCGGCCAGCGATAGCCCATTTTATTGCACTATCACTGCCGTACTGGAGATGCATATACTCGGTAACTAGTTGACCAGTATAGCCTGAAGCGCCATAGATAACGACATCGTACTGAATTGCTTGTTCCATATCTCACTCTTGTTTATGTCAGATGTAAAAGATATGTTAATAAAAGCATTATTCACAACAAAATGCGAATAAAAAGTACAAATATTACCGCATGACTATTTCTTAATTAATGGTCACAATTTTTGTGGTATTAGATGCACCCACCGTTTCCATAGCGTCACCATACGTTAAGATAATTTGCTCACCCGCTTGGACAATACCTGCTTCTTTCAAAGCCGTCACTACATCGGAAGTGATTTGACCTGGCTTAGAGACTGTTGAATCAAAATACATCGGGCGGACACCACGATATAAGGCCATCGCATTTAATGAAGCTTCATGTCGAGATAGCGCGATAATCGGTAATGTTGTCGTCATACGAGACATTAATTTAACGGTATTACCTGATTCGGTTAAGCCGACGATTGCCACAATATTTTTGTAGTGATTTGCTGCATATACCGCAGCCATAGCCGTTGTTTCAGAGATTGATTGGAAGCTTTCATCCAGCCGGTGTTTTGATACAGATACGCTTGGATGCGATTCTGCACCTTCACACACACGTGCCATAGCAGCAACGGTTTCGATCGGAAATTTACCCGCAGCGGTTTCTGCAGATAACATCACAGCATCTGTACCATCTAGCACAGCATTGGCTACATCCATGACTTCTGCTCGCGTTGGCAGAGGCGCTTCAATCATAGATTCCATCATCTGAGTCGCGGTGATTACAACGCGATTTAACTGACGCGAGCGAGAGATCAATTGCTTTTGTACACCGACCAACTCGGCATCTCCAATTTCGACGCCTAAGTCGCCACGCGCGACCATAACCGCATCGGAGGCGAGGATAATATCGTCAATGGCGTCTGTATTGGCAACGGTTTCAGCACGTTCAACTTTAGCGCAAATCTTAGCATTACAACCTGCTGCTACAGCTAATTCACGCGCATACTCTAAATCTGCACCAGAACGAGGAAAAGAGACAGCGAGGTAATCCACACCGATCTGAGCCGCTGTTTTGATATCTTCTTTGTCTTTGTCAGTTAACGCG
>JBEVCF010000119.1:0-21293 GCA_040514355.1 Glaciecola sp. | reverse complement strand
ACAGAACATAAGAAAGGCGAGCAAAAAACGACAATGCACAATAAATATCACAGCTTAAAATTTTTGTTAAATTATGTCATAGACTATCTATGAAAAGAAACTATGCCGACGCCTTAAATCGTAGTTTACACTTTACAAAGTAAATGTTTGGCATGTGGTTTGTAGTTGAAGTAACGTTTATTTGGAAAGAGACAACATCCGTGTTCTGGAATATCCGTATCCCCTATCCTTGCCTATCCTGATATTCGAAACATCCTTGTTTCAATTCAATCCTTTAGGTGTGTTAGAGTATAAATCCATAAGCATGAATCTATGGTTCTATAATACACCGCTAACATACGGACGCTTTCAATTTTCCGCCAAAAACATATAAAGAACAGACATTTTTTAAACTATTGGTTATTTTGATGTGTCTGTTTTGTGCATATATTTTATAAAAGTCAAATAAATCAGATAGTAACCTCTAGTTGTTAGGTGTTTTTATGCAGTATTCGCGCATATGCTTATTGACCTGTTCACGGCCTTTGTCTAACATGCCGTAATGAAGTATTTATTGTATTTTTGGCTGTTTTTACATGCCTGTGTGATCAATGCCCACAGTATTGATTCCTTTCATTTTTCCTCATATTCCTTCGCGGAAGGTCTCAATGACTCTACGATTTTAGACATCACTCAAGACCAGCAAAAATTTCTTTGGTTACGCTCGAGTGAAGCGCTATATCGTTTTGATGGAGTCAACTTTCTACTCATTGATGAACAGTTTGGTTTGGATAAAAACATCACGATTGATGCACTTCACAGTGATGCACAAGGCAACGTCTGGCTGATTGCAGAGCACTACCTATTTATGCTTACCCCTGAACAAAATAGGTTTAACAAAGTCGCTACGTTTCCCAGCTTAGTCCGTTCCAGCTCTATCCCTCAAGCATTTATTCATGAAGCACGCGACGGAACACTGTATTTCAGCTATGCGAATCATCTAGCCATTAAAGCCCCCACACAACCTGAGATTGTATTTACATCGCTAGACGTTAAAACGGTGCAAACTATCATTAGCTACGAAGGTGATATTATCATTGGCAGTGCAGACGGTTTATATCGCATGCAGGACGATGGCAATGGCATCACGAATATTCTCTTAGACCCGACTACACCTAGTTCAATAACAACTATGGCTGTGTTTGAGAATAAACTTTACGTGGGTACACAAAACGCAGGGATGTATGTTCTGGACAATACGTTAGATGTTGTTGCTCATTGGCAACAAGCCCCTCAACAGTTATCGAGTAACCGCATTACCGCACTCTCAGTTGTCGATGATGCATTATGGATTGGGTATTTTGCAGATGGCATTGATGTTTTGCAAAACTCAGCGGTTGCGACTAGGTTGCGATATGAGTTTTCTGACCCGCATTCGCTTGGCTCCAATGCAATCAATACTATTTACCAGATACACAATGGCGATATCTTTGTGGGCACGAGCCGAGGTGGACTCAGTCATCAACGTGCTTACACCAGGGGTATGTATCACCTCAAGCACCAGTTAACTGAATCATCCCCATTATCGGGAAATGATGTGACGGCTATTGCCGCTGACAAATATCTACGCGGGTGGATGGCCGCATATTCTGACGGTATCACCGTGTACAATCCTATTAAACGGGAAGGCATTACGATTACGCCTGAATTAGCTGGGATTAAGGTCAATGACATTGCAATCGACCAGCAATCAGCATGGGTGCTCAATGAGAATGGTATTACCCAGATTGATGTTGATCGACTTGAGTTAACGCGCACCTACAATACTGCTAATTCTAACCTTGTCGCAAATGATGCAGTTAAATGGTTGAATTTGAGCGAAGAATTAGCACTGATTACCCACCGGAACTTTGGTGTAAGTCTATTTGATAAAACCACGCAAAACTTTACAAATTTTCAAGCTTCGAACTCTAGCCTAAATACAAATAAGATCTTCACAGCTGTTTTACAAGAAGACATCGTGTGGTTAGTCTCATCTGATTTTATGCATGCTTATGATCTACGCAACCGTACTTTCACCAACATCCCACACAGCAATGGTGTTAGCTTTAAAAGTGTGAATCATATTTATGCTGGTCCACAAGACCATTTAATCATTTCGACTGAACAAGGTGTATATCTATTCAACCCACTGAATCGGGTCATGACCAACGATGGCTTTCCCGAGTTCGTGAAGAACACCAACATTCAAGCTACGATGGTGACGCCAGATAACGAATTTTGGTCTACAACCAAACAAGGCATGTTGCAATATCGTCAAAATCAAAATACCTATACTTGGTTAACTGAAGACGATGGATTGCAAGGCAACTACTTTAATACAGGCGTGGCCTATCTCAACAGTAGAGGAGCACTGGTTTTTGCTGGGTTAAACGGTATTACAGTGATTTCGCCACAGCACTATGTGAAACCTGAACCTGAATTAGTGCTGAGCAGAATCAATCTCAATTTTACTGACAACACAAAAGCCAGCTATCTCAATACGCAAACAGAACTCAACCCCAATAATAAAGCAATCAGTAGTATTGAGTTATACTTTGGTGACACAGCATTCGTACATCACAACAATACCCAAATTATCTTATCGCACAATGGCAACCGTAGTATCTTAGATGATTTTAACTTTATCCTTTCCCCATTAGCGGGTCTTAACCAAATTTCTTTCCAACTCAATCGAGCCTTTGACAACGAATTTACCAGTGATGTTATACTAACGTTTCACAACCCCGTGCCGTTTTATGCAGATAATGAATTGCTGGTGGTCAGCTTTATCGCTTTGATAATATTACTGCTGCTTGGTTTTAAAACTCAGACCAACCGGATTCGAAAACAACGAGCGGAATTGGAAAATTTAGTCAAAGAACGGACGCTAGAGCTCAATAAACAAAAAAATATTGCGCAGGAGCAGGCCAACAAACTCAGCCATACCATCAAAGAGAAAAACCATATCTTTGAAACGTTATCCTATGAATTACGCACCCCTCTCACATTAATCTTAGGTCCAATCACCCAACTAAGACAATATGAAAATTGGTCTGAAGAAATTAAGCAAAGCCTAGACATCGTTGCTCGAAACACAAAAAAAATGAGTTTTCTAATCAATAAAATCTTCGAGTTATCTTTGTCAAAACAGTTAGGACAACACGTACGGCAAGAAACATACTGTGATCTCGCTTTAGCACTCAATTCTCAAGTTGACACCTTTGCCCCGTTGGCAAAACATAAAAACATTGAGGTCAGTGTACCGAAATTTGAGCCCTTAGATGTGCCTGCAACTTTGTATGAAGTGCAATCAATTATTTCAAATGTATTTTTAAATGCCCTGCAATATACGCCTCCAAATGGTTCTGTGGAGATCGTGGTAGAAGTAAATAGCCACTTAATTAAGGTCCATATCAAAGACAACGGGATTGGGATTGAAAAAAGTAAAATCCCTCATATTTTTGAACGTTTTTATCGGACCGAACAAGCCAAAAACATATCACCAGACGGTGCGGGGTTAGGCCTGTTCATGGTGGGAGAAATGCTTAAGCGCATCGATGCTGATATTACGGTTGAATCAGAAATTGATAAAGGTAGCTGCTTCACCCTTAGCTTCCCTAATGTAAAGCAGCAGCATTATATTCCTGTATATGAAAAACAAGCCGACAAACATAGTATCATTGTCATTGATGACAACCCAGAAATATTAGAATACGTTGAGTTAGCAATGTGTAAATCTTTTAATGTAACGTGTTTATCAACAGGTAAAGATCTTGCTCTCATTGCCCAAGAAATTGAACCCGATTTGATCATCACTGATATCATGATGCCAGAGATAGACGGCATTACGCTAACCAAGCAACTCAAACAAGATCCGGTGTTAAGTCATATCCCTGTGATTTTATTATCCGCGAAAACAGATCACAACGATATTGTTGAAGGTTTACAATTGGAAGCAGCTGACTACATTCGCAAACCTTTTAACAACGAAGAATTACGACTCAAAGCACTCAATATACTTACAACTCGCCGTCAATTACAGCAATCACGTCAGATCGCATTACGTTCACCAGAGTCAGTACAGAACCATGAAAAAGACACATCTGAATTTTTGCAAAATCTCTACTCGTTACTCGAAGTTCACTACACAGAGAGTGATTTTTCAGTCAAAGATCTCGCCGAAAAAATGGCGATGAGTGAGCGTCAACTGTTGCGCCGGACTAAGTCAGAAATTGGTTTGTCCGCAAACGAGTTTATGCGTAATTTCCGTTTGAGCAAAGCCAAAGAACTGTTACTGGCCGGCAAAACCATATCTTACGTCGCCTATGACACTGGATTTACCTCTCCAAGCTACTTTTCAACAAGCTTTAAAAAGCTATATGGTGAAACACCGAAGGCCTTTATCCAAAACCATAGCATGCGTATTTAATGGGCAACGGACAAGCAGTTAAACTAATGCGGCTCCTTCAGCTAAAGTAGCAAGTTTGGCATAGGCAATATCCGGTGCAACGGCACCAAACCCAGCAAAGGTACCAAAACCACAATCGGTACTGGCAATGACTCTATCACGCCCAACAAATGTGCATCCGTACTTTTTCTGCTGGCAAATCGGCAATCGCAAAGTTCAGTGCTTCAACATGCATGGCTGCTATTTTTAGGAACTCTTCATCCGACAAATCAGTGAACAACATGTGGCGTGACAATGCTAAATCCGGGCAATCGAGTTGCAGATCCAAACCCGCATCAATTATTGTACGATACTCATCGCGCATCACATGGGCGAGTTGTTCGATGTATTTTTCACGTGTTGAGTAATATTGATTTTGTAAAAATAAAGAAATAACACCTGGTGACGCCGCATTCATAAACCCTTGAGCAATATTGTGTTTGCTCATTGCTTGCTTGAGATTGGCAATATCCGCATCGAGATCCTCACTCCCTTTTGACGTGATCTCTCCTGTGCACATAGGTCTGGCGTATGTGGGTGTACCACCGGCCTTGGCTAATTTTTCTAAAAATGCTGGAAACATTTTTAAATCAGCCGGTGCATTACGAGGGCTGTCACCTGAAAAACCGGTGTATCGGTCTTTCACATACGTCGCATACGATATCTTAGATGTCTCACCATCTGACACGATACTCACACCCGCCTTTTGTTGCTGTTGTACGGTTTCATCAACCGCTTTTGTCATAGTTGTTGCAAAAGCCTCGGTATCGTACGGTTCTTGATTTTCACGGGCAAAGATAAAGTCCACTACCTCTTGAGTGCGAGGTAATGAGCCGACATGTGTCGTTTTGATGGGAGTCGTCATAAGCTTCTCTTCAAATTTTGCATTCGAATGCAAAAAGACATTGCATGGCAATATAGTTTTGCTAATATGCAAACGGTTTTAATTTTTCTTTTCTATAGCATGGCTAACTTTCAAACTGAAAAACAACTCGTTTTAGACTATTTCAAAGCATTTGAACAGGCTCAAAACACTGACTTTGTATCGGTCCAGCAACAATTTATTGCGGATGATTATACGTTTTACGGTGTTTATCCATTTAATCAAATCAACGACAAAACCACTGCGTTTGACACCGTATGGCAACCGCTGTTTGCGGCTTTTAAACACGTTCAACGTCGCCAAGATATTTTTATTGCTGGGCAAAGTGAAATAAACGGTGAAAACTGGGTCATGAGTATGGGACACTTCATGGGATTATTCGATCATGACTGGTTAGGCATTCCCGCCCATCGCAAAGTCGCTATGCTCCGCTACGCCGAGTTTTGTTGTGTCGAAAATGGTAAAATCACCAAAACAGGTTTATGGCTTGATATCATTGGCTTGATGCATCAAGTTGGCCTCAACCCACTACCAACACAAACGGGTGCCGCATTCACCGTACCCGGCCCACGCCATAACAACGGGTTACAATTCACTGCCCAAGATCCTACTGAGTCGGCGAAAACGATGACGGTGCTCAATCGTATGATCAACGATTTAAATCAACTCAATCTCACGCAAAATGACCGTGCTGGCCCTGAGGTAATGCAAAAAAACTGGCACGATGATATGACGTGGTTTGGCCCTGCTGGCATTGGTTCAACTTTTACCATTGAACGTTATCAAGAACAACACATGTATCCGTTTCGAGAGGGCTTGACGGATAAGGTTTACAATGGACATGTTTGTCGCTTTGCCGAAGGCGAGTTTGCGTGTTTCTTTGGTTGGCCTAATTTGTCCAACCGCAACCGCGGTGGCTTTTTAGGTCTGCCTAGTAGTGATGTGAAAGCCGATATGCGTATTGTGGACGTCTATCATCGTCAAGGGGATAAATTACTCGAAAACTGGGTGTTGATCGATATTCCCTATTGGTTAAAACAGCAAGGCATTGATATCTTGGAGCGTACCACACGGCTGCAAAATCCCAATTGAATAGGTGCTGCTTTTACTCAAATACTCAATGCCTGCATAAAGGCAAATGTGGCAAATATACCAGCGCAGACAAAGTGTAAGGTCTTGATTGGTATGTTTGCCAACCACCTAGCACCCACATAAACCGCGAGCAAGGTCGAACAAAACAATGCTAAAGAAGCACCTAGCCATACGATAAAAATTGAGTAAGTGCTGGCTAGGCCTGTTGTCGCAATTTGTGTTTTATCCCCTAATTCAGCTACAAAAATAAAAATAAAAATGCTGGTAAACGTGGTGGGAACATTCAGCTCCGACACGTCCTCATCCTTGTGTCGACGAAGCGCACTGTACAAAAAAGCTAAAGCAAACATGCTAAATAAAGTCGTCATCCCCAAAGCAAGATAATATTCAGGTATCCACAAGGACAGTTTTAACCCAAATCCAACAGCGATTGTATTCAAAACCAAAAACGCACAGGTTGCACCCCACAGTACATTTTTGTGTTTACCCGTTGACGCTAATGACATGCACGCAAGTTGGCTTTTATCTCCTAACTCTGCTAAGAAAATCATAATAAACGTACTTAATAATGTACTCAGGACATCCATTGCTTATACCACTATATAGTTGAGCAGCATTGCCAGTGCAATAATTTGAGGTAATGTTATGAGTGGTAAGAACAAAGCAATCTTCCAACTCTTAGTCGTATCCTTAATCACCATAATCTCAGTATAATCAGTCGCTACACCTGCCATGAGGAAGGCAAAGCTATTACCTGGTGCCCCTGCGCGATGAAAAATATCACCTGCTATTGGAGTAGAACCCTCAGAGCACACCTCCAGTATGGTTGCCACTGTAATGGTCACCGTCAACCCAACAAAGGTCGGTCCAAAGTATTGTGCAAATTGCTCAGCATCCAATAACATTCTGAGCACTGCAGCAAGACATATACCAAACAACAACCAGCGTAAGACCATTCGGCTATCGCGCACACCTAATGCCATGACTTGCAAAATAAAAGCTGTATCAAAGCGAACATTTTGCAAGCCTTGTTTTGCTTCTGCTGTAAAATCAAAATCTTCTGCTAGAGCAAAGGTATGAGGATTTTGGGGGAGGATCTGCTGTGTAACTAAACGATCAAAGACCCATCCTGTACACCAAGCCACAACCATCGATAAAATAATGATAGCGAACGTCCATTGCCAGCCAATCAGTGCAATCAAAATCAAAGTTAAAGAAAAAGAGTTCCAAGGACTAGCTAGCAAAAATGCCATAACCTGGCCTATCGAAGCACCTCGCTCATACAATTTACTAGCAACCATCAATATCCCATGGGAACACAAGTCTAATAGCACACCTGCAAATGTTGCTCGCAGTAGCCCCTTAAACGAACCACCCTTGCCTAATATGGCTAAAACAAATTCTCTCGGGACAACACTCAACAAACCAATAAAGACGATGCCTATTAATACGCCCCACCACATGGTATTTACCATTTCATGTACGGTGTGAGCGGCAGTGTGCAACCACGAAATATCTTGTATCCATTCAGGGATGAGTAGCGCGATAAGATAAGTACTTAAGACAAATGCCAAACTACCCCAGAGTAACCAATCAAACGTTCTAGTGGCATGGTTCTGATTATCACAGCACGACGATGTGACTTTTTTCGGTTTCTGACAACAAGGAGATTCTGACACGTTTTAACTCGTTTTCTAAAGTTTCCATTTCAGTATATAAGAATCAGCGGCTAGGATCGACGCGATGTGATCGACTTTGGTTTAATCGATACCAACCTGCAATCGAATAACGATCGGTTTTAGCAGGTAACACCTCATGCGGAAATGTTTCACTTAAAAATACCACGATAGTACCCAATAAAGGCGTAACTTTAATCCCTTCGTTGTCATCTTCATCTTGATACAATACCAATTCGCCACCTGCATCATGTTGCCAATCTGGATTGAGATAGACCACGACTGACAATACTCGGTTTGCTTCGCCAACAAACGCATCGGTATGACGCTTATAAAATGCACCAGGTGGGTAGTGTGCAAAATGACTCTCAAAAGAAAAGAGTCCTAAGAATAATCTCTGATTGAGATACTGTTGCAGGCGCGCCGTCCAGTCTAACCAAATTTGGCCCGCCGTCGATTCGCCCGTGATCCAACAGATCTCATCACGACGCACGAAGCGATTCTGTTGAAATGTTAGGGTTCGACCAATCCCAGCCGGCACAAACTTCACACTGTGCAAAGAATGACAATATTCGGTAATGGGATCTAAAACAGATAAAGGTAGTTGTCCAACTTGAATGGAATAGCCTTGCTCAACCAGATCTTGTGCAATGCCTGCAAATAACCCATCGTTGTCATCGGGAGTGTTGCTTAAAAACGCAATCTCAGCAGTCATAAATAATACGATGTAAAAAAAGCGCTTTATATGCCGAATGCCGGCATTTGGCAAGCAAATTGTGGCTTGTACACTATTAAAAATGCCAATCTAGACCGATATTGATCGTATTGCGTCTGGTTTGCGCATCGAATTTAACGCTAGACATGCCGAGATACCAAATAAAATCCGTTCCATGTACTAGGGCGGTGTTTGCTTGAGCGATTTTGAGCTGTGAATGTTGTTGCGCTAATCCTTCTGAAAATTGATGCTCATCACTTATGGTTAATGTGAACCGGTCAGAAAATTTCACACTCACAAACTGTTGTACATGCGCGTTGAATCCATATTGCTGCTGTGTCCCCACCCCTAGTAACAATGAGTAAGCGGTATTTTTATAACGCCACGTCTTACCTACACTCGCATTGAGTATGGCGACAAGTTTATCAGGTTGCTGATAATCTCGTTGTTTGGCACCGATAAAGAGTTGGCTCGCCCATTGTTGCTGAGGTCGGTTGATAAAGCTATACAACGTCAACTCCGTTATCCGTTGTTCAGATAAATCAGCTGTAAAACCAGCAATCACCAATTCACTTTGCGCTTGAGCAGCAACTTGTGGCGTGTGTAAGTAATGCGAGGCCCCTGCAAATTCTAGCTGAATATTACCGTCGGTAAGCGCTAAACCAATAATACTATCTTGGACTTCGCTAGAGGGTTTAACCGTCGAATACACAAGGTTTGATTGGTCTTGATAGGTTGTCATTGTTTTTGCGGTGAGATGAATTTCGGTCGCGCTGACCAAGTTTGCTTCTTCTAGTGCTTTATAAATATCGACTGGACTGACAAATAATGATTCTGAATCGAGTATTTCTGGGTTTATCATACCAAGGGCACGAAGCGTTAGGGTTGCACAATTAAAACTTTGAAATAAATACTCCGGCTGAGCATCGCGTAATTCCCAAAATATGCGTTTGAGAGCGGCGCGTTGTGTTTCATCAAAATTGAGCGCTAACTGCCACACTTCGCGCTCTTCATCTTCAATGTAGCGACGTAACTCATTTCGATAAGGCCTTACTGCAAAAGCCCCATCAATGCCTCCAATAAAACTATCGTACAACAGCGTTGCAATGTTACTTTGGCTAATATCAGCAAAAAAAGAAAACGCATGGGCTCTGTCCATACCTTGGCGGTCCTTGCCTTGTGCCATTAAAAAACCGTGACCCATCATAGAGGTTACAGAGACATAATTTTTAGCAGCAAATATATAGTGAAATGAGTCGACTGGGACTTTGATATGATACTCGAGGTAATCTTTACAGTTTTGTGACAGTTCTGGGTCATCCTCACCATGATCATAAAAATGTTTAATCGTATTTTTTAGAGCCAATGCTTTTTTTTCGGGGAGTTGTTTTGCAAGCCAATGAACTCGCTCTGGAAAACGGCAATAAGTTTGGAGAGGGTTTTGTTTAAGCTCGTCGTACAACGCTTGAAATTCTATTTGTATATCGCGATTAGGATATGACAGTAAAAAACCGGAAGTGGGTATACCGATTGAACCGTCTTTTGCATACAGTAAGCGTGCAAAGGTTTGTTGTTCACTTTGAGGGATACTCTCCCAAGAAGCCGCGCTCACTGGTTGAATAAGGATTATCAAAACAAAACAGGCTAGTAAATACTTACTAGCCTGTTTTAATAAATCGATAGTTAACATTCAGATGTGATTATTTACACTGAATAATGACTTGATCATCATAGTCGTACATTTTGCCTGTAACGGTATCTGTGGTAGAACCTAACAAACCACCAATGATAATATTACCCCAGAACGCGGTAGTGATTTTCTTTGGCACAGCAGTTGTATTAGCACAATCACTATCTGCAACTGTGATAACCTTTTCCTTACCATCACGCGTAATCACGACTGAACCAGGAGCTTGAAAGGTGTTACCCGCAACAGATGCCTGGACTTGTTTGCTATTTGTCGTCATAACATTTACGCGTTGTGTTGCGTCAGTCGTTAACGTTGCACAACCAGATAATAGTGAAGCTGCCGCAACAGCGATGAAAAGCTTTTTCATATTTTCCCTTATATATTAGCAATTAAAAAGCAATAAAATTATATGCTAAGTAAGGATATAGGTCTAATTTACTTTTTTGCTTGTCACCACCTTTTCACATAGTTGTCATATAACTGTCATAAACTATCATTATCCTACTCACAGTTAAAAAACGATGTTTACATTCTGTAAAACAACCAAGGACATAAATTATGTTTTATAAAACTATTTTGGCTTTAGGCCTAGCAACGCTAGCGACTAGCACAATGGCTGCAGGCCGTGACTCTATTTATGTAGTAGGTTCATCTACTGTATACCCTTTCTCAACTGTTGTAGCAGAGCGTTTTGGTAAAGCAACAAACTTCGCTACGCCAAAAATCGAATCTACCGGTACCGGTGGTGGTATGAAACTATTCTGTGCTGGTGTCGGTGTCGATACGCCTGATATGTCAAACGCATCGCGTCGTATCAAAGCATCAGAGCTAGAGATGTGTAAGAAAAACGGTGTTGAAGAAGTTGTCGAAGTATTGGTCGGTTATGACGGTATCGTATTTTCTAATGCGGTAGGTTCACCTAACATCGAAATCTCTTTACAAGAAATTTTCTTAGCATTAGCTAAAGAAATTCCTAACCCAGATGGTTCTGAAACATTAATTACAAATCCATATTCTAAGTGGAACGAAATTAACCCTGCACTTCCAGATATGAAAATTGCCGTATACGGTCCACCTCCAACATCTGGCACGCGTGATGCGTTTGCAGAGTTGGGTTTAGAAGGTGGTTGTAAAGCATATAGCTGGATCAAAGCATTGAAAAAGTCTGACAAAAATCGTTATAAGAGCATTTGTCACTCAGTACGTGAAGACGGTGCATACATCGAATCGGGTGAAAATGACAACCTTATCGTACAAAAACTAACCACCAACCCAGAAGCATTCGGTGTATTTGGATTTAGTTTCTTAGACCAAAACTCAGATACCTTACAAGGTTCGAAGGTCAACGGAGCTTATCCTACGTTTGAAGATATTGCAGATGGTTCATATCCTATCTCTCGTCCGCTATACTTCTATGTTAAGAAAGCACATGTTGGCAGTATCCCAGGGATTATGGAATTCCTTGCCGAGTTCACTAGTGAAGACGCAATTGGTGAAGAAGGCTATACTACAGATAAAGGTTTGATCCCTTTGAGTCCAGAAGCACTTGAAGAAATGCGAACTTCTGTGATGAATTTAGAGAGCGTTTCGTTGTAAAATAACGATAAGCCAACATACTGAACGTAGGCGATGGGAGTGTCTTTTGACCTCCCATCGTTTGTATTTTATAGATAGGATACATTTCATGAGTACATCCAGCCTGGCACTAGTGATTATTGGTATAGCACTAGTCAGCTATTATCTTGGGCTGCAACGAGCGATTAAGGTCGCTGGTGGTAGACAAAAAGTCCGAGATCTTGTTTCTCTTCCCAGTCATTACGGTTTGTTAACTGCATTTTGGTGTGGGTTACCTGCTCTGTTATTTTTGTTGTTATGGTCAGCTATTGAAGGAACAGTTATCGACGCGTTGTTGTTGCAACATATAACTGCGACCTCTGAGTTTGTTGCCGACCAGAATAACAGCCTATCGATTAATAATATTAAGATTTATGCTGAGCGCTTGTTACTTGCACAAGACGTCAGTGCAGCAACCGTGCTTGAATTGCAACACGCGGAATATTTTATTGCGTTGAGCAACAAAGCGGTTTGGTTAAAAACACTCTTAACCATAGTCATCGCGGTTGGCTGTGTTGCTACAATTTTAGCCAAGATCAAACACGCTTTTCACGCTCGAAATAATCTAGAGCGCATCATAAGCGTACTTTTATTTTGCTGTTCGGCGATTGCCCTATTAACCACTATCGGCATCGTGATGTCAGTGTTATTTGAATCAATTGCCTTTTTTGCCAAAGTCCCCGTCACAGAGTTTTTATTTGGCACACAATGGAGCCCACAAATCGCGATGCGCGCTGACCAAGTCGGTGGTTCAGGTGCCTTTGGCGCAATCCCTTTGTTTGTGGGTACTATTTTAATCAGTACCATCGCAATGTTCTTAGCGATCCCTGTGGGATTAATGATCGCGATTTACTTATCACAGTATGCGTCACAACGTCTGCGTTCTATTGCCAAACCGATGCTAGAAATCTTAGCGGGTGTTCCAACTGTTGTATACGGCTTCTTCGCGGCGTTAACAGTAGCCCCATTGATTCGTGATTTTGGCATTATGATTGATTTGCCTATCGCTGCAGAAAGTGCGCTTGCCGCTGGTTTAGTCATGGGTATTATGATTATTCCATTTGTATCATCTTTATCAGAAGATGCCTTAACGGCCGTCCCCACAGCATTGCGCGACGGCTCTTTAGGAATGGGCGCGACTCCGTCCGAAACCATCAAGAAAGTGTTATTACCAGCCGCAATCCCAGGTATCGTTGGTGCGATCCTGTTGGCGATCTCACGTGCAATTGGTGAAACAATGATCGTAGTAATGGCCGCAGGTCTTGCTGCCAATCTTACTTTTAACCCAATCGAATCAGTCACGACGGTAACAGTACAAATTGTATCGCTATTAAAAGGTGACCAAGAGTTTGATAGTGCAAAAACACTAGCAGCATTTGCACTAGGCCTGATGTTATTTATCACCACGTTGGCACTGAACGTAGCCGCACTCAAAATAGTTCGTAAGTATCGAGAGCAATATGACTAAAGATAATTCCAACGTACAGCACAGCTCGGCTGTCACCAACACCATTCGACGCGGTCTAGAAAAACGCAACCGTAGAGAAAAAATCTTTAGAAGCTTTGGTTTTACAGCCGTGGTATTTGGCTTTTTATTGGTCTTTTTTCTGTTGTTTGACATCACCTCAAAAGCATTACCTGCGTTCAGTCAACACTGGGTACTAATCGATGTAGATTACTCAGAAAAAAACCTGCGTTACAGCGAAGGTGACGCATTAGAAAATCTAAGTTATCGCTCGGCATTAAGAAAATCATGGCAAGCAATGTTTCCCGAAGTCAAAAAGCGTAGAGATAAGCGCAACCTTTCTGGTTTGCTTTCAAGTAATGCTGAATTCGTGATCCGCGCACATTTGTTAGCTAACCCATCACACTTAGGTACGACCCAATCAATCTGGGTGCGAGTTGATGATGATGTAGATGTATATCTTAAAGAAGTGCTAGAGCTTGGCGAACCACTTATTCGTATAGATGCCAAAGAAGGACAGTGGATCAAAAAACTGGTCAACGAGAATAGAATTGAGAAGCGCTTCAATGTCGAGTTTTTTACTTATTCAGATTCTCGTGAACCAGAGCTTGCAGGTGTACGTGGTGCATTAACCGGTACCCTACTCACCATGCTCGTCACATTAGTCTTGTCCTTCCCCCTTGGCGTTGCAGCTGCGGTCTATCTGGAAGAGTTCGCTCCGAAGAACCGTTGGACAGATATGATTGAAGTGAACATCAACAATTTGGCCGCTGTTCCGTCTATTATTTTCGGCTTATTAGGCTTGGCGGTGATTATCAATATCTTTGGCTTGCCACGTTCTGCTCCACTAGTGGGTGGTATCGTCCTAACACTGATGACCTTACCGACTATTATCATTTCGAGCCGAGCTTCAATTAAGGCTGTTCCGCCTTCAATCCGAGAAGCGGCTATTGGTCTTGGAGCATCCAAAATCCAAACCACATTTGGGCACGTGTTACCCATGGCGATGCCGGGTATTTTGACTGGTACCATTATCGGCATGGCGCAAGCCTTGGGTGAAACAGCTCCACTACTGATGATTGGTATGGTCGCGTTTATTGTTGACGTCCCGGGATCAATTACTGACGCGGCAACAGTTATGCCGGTCCAAATCTTCTTGTGGGCAGACAGCCCAGAACGAGGGTTCTTAGCTAAAACCTCAGCAGCCATTTTAGTACTACTGGGCTTTTTATTCTTAATGAATGCAACTGCGGCGTATCTAAGACGTCGTTTTGAAACGAAATAGGAAACAACCATGGTTGATGTAATGAGTTCACAAAGCCTAACTTCTGGCGATATTGTCATTAATGGTGCAGTAGGCGACCCTTTTTCTGACAAAGCGAAAATGTCGATGCGCAATGTCAATGTATTTTATGGTGATAACCAAGCCATACACGATGTGAGTCTTGATTTAGAAGAAAACCAAGTTACCGCACTAATCGGTCCATCTGGTTGTGGTAAGTCAACATTTTTGCGTTGTATTAATCGCATGAATGACACCATTCCAATTTGTCGTGTCGATGGGTCATTGACGCTCGACGGACAAGAGATCTATGCTAAGGGGATGGATCCTGTGCTATTGCGAGCACGTGTAGGTATGGTGTTCCAAAAACCAAATCCCTTCCCTAAATCGATTTATGACAATGTCGCCTATGGCCCACGCATCCACGGTTTAGCCACGTCTAAAGACGAGTTAGATGAAATCGTGGTGACGAGCTTGCAAAAAGCCGGTTTGTTTAACGAAGTTAAAGACCGCCTCGACAAACCTGGTACTGGTTTATCTGGTGGTCAACAACAACGTTTGTGTATCGCTCGTACGATTGCGGTCAGTCCAGAAGTAATTTTGATGGATGAACCTGCGTCTGCATTGGATCCAATTGCAACCGCTGTCATCGAAGAATTGATTGATGAATTGAAAGAAAAATTCACCATTGCGATCGTGACACACTCAATGCAGCAAGCTGCGCGTGTATCACAGAAAACAGCTTACTTTCATTTGGGCAAGCTAGTTGAGATGGGAGAGACCAAACAGATCTTTACCAACCCTCGTCATCAACTTACTGAAAACTATATTTCTGGCCGTTTCGGTTAATTGGAGTACAAAATGGTATTTGAACAGCATTTGAAATCGCACATTTCAAAACAATTCAATATGGAACTTGAAGAAGTACGCAACCTTGTTTTCAAGATGGGTGGATTGGTTGAAAAACAAGTTCAAGACGCACTAAAAGCGTTAGTTGATCATGATGCAGCCTTAGCCAAAAAAGTCATTAAACGCGACAAAAAGGTGAATGCTCTGGAAATTAAGATCGATGATATGTGTGCAGATATTTTGGCACGTAGACAACCAGCAGCATCGGACTTACGTTTAATCATCACCATTATCAAAATCAATACTGATTTAGAACGCATTGGTGACGAAGCGTTAAAACTTGCGTTTAGTACAAAAAGCATCAAAGAGAAACACATCAGTGAGGGTCGTGAAGAATATCACGCAGTTGAAACGCTCGGTAATCTTGTATTAGGCATGCTCAAACAAACTCTGGACGCCTTAGCCCGTATGGACACTGAAGAAGCGGTGAATATCATGCGTCAGGATGATGTTATTAATGATGAGTTTGAGAATTTACTCGCTATCTTAATCGACAAGATGAAGAGCAAACCCAAAACAGTCAAAAGTATCATCTCGTTTAGCTGGTCTGCACGTGCACTTGAGCGTATTGGTGACCACACCAAAAACATCAATGAATACATCATTTATCAGGTCAAAGGACGTAATGTCCGACATTTGGACTTAGATGAAATCGAAGACTCGCTTGACGATGACTGATCAGTAAGTCTATAAAAGCACTCTGTTATTGATATCTTCAGAGTGCTTTTTTACGAATATTAAAATCGTAACTTACTTCTCCATGTGTCCTTCTTTTACAAACCTTGTCACAATTCACTGACGCTGATATACAATTTTACCACCCACTATGGTCATGACATTTTGACTACTCATAATGGCTAGTTCTGGGATCTGCATCAAATCCTTATCAAACACAGTAAAGTCTGCGTATTTACCCACTTCTATACTGCCCTTCACATCTTCTTGAAACGCTGCATAGGCGGGCCATAAGGTCAGCATTTTCAACGCCGTCGCTCGCGATACGGCTTGTTCGGGGTGCCAACCTTCACCAGATGTACCATCTAAGCGTTTGCGCGCCACGGCTGCATAAAACTCAATCCGAGGATCCCCTACTTCCACAGGAGCGTCGGAGCCAGCCGCAATCTTCAAACCGCGTTCAACTAAAGATTGCCAAGGATAAGCAAACGCTAGTCGCTCAGGACCTAGGCGGTCGCCTGCAAAGTTCAAGTCACCAATGCCATGGCTTGGTTGCATGGACGGTATCACGGCCAAATCAACAAAGCGCTGTTGATCTTCAGGAGTAATAACTTGTGCGTGTTCCATCCGCCAACGCAAATCAGCATGGTCCCATTGCTCTAATGGCACAGCGTTATATGCTTCTTCATACCAACTCAGTAAGCTTTGCACCGCACGGTCACCAATGACATGAGTTTGGACCTGCACCCCTGCGCGTAATGCCTGATGCAAAATAGGCACCAGCTCGGGTTTAGTGATACGATTCATAAACCCATTGTGGTTGGCATCGGCATAGTTTTCGATTAATGCTGCCCCTCTAGAGCCCAACGTGCCATCAATGAATACTTTAATGCCCCTGACATCAAGCATGCCATCCGCTGTTGCTTCTCGGCCTCGACGGAACTTTTCTGACGCCTCGCCAACCGGGACAGCAACATACACGCGATGTAGCATGTTTCCTTCACTGTGTATCGTTTTGAGTAAATCAACAGAGCGATAAGGTAAACCTGCATCATGCGTCTGAGTCCAACCCATAGCGACATTCGCTTTCAGGCCTCGTTGTAAATTATCTTTGATATAGGCATCGCTCTCGGAAGGTAAAATAGCACGGAACACATTCATCGCATTGGCTAAGACATAGCCATTAGGAGTCCCATCAGGATCGCGTTCAAATTTACCGCCAACAGGATCGGGCGTATCTTTATCGACCCCTGCAAGCTCAAGCGCTTTAGAGTTCACCAAAGCCGACACACCATCAGCACGTGGCATAAATAAGGGTTTGTTTTGGGTAAAAGGATCAACATCATGCTTCGTCAAAAAGCGCTGTTCATCTGTCCATTCACGCTCAATCCAACCGCGACCCAAAACCCATGCATTATCTTGGATGTTTGCTGCAAACTCTTCAATTTTCGCAACCGTAGCTTGCAAAGCATCAATACCAAACAAACTCAAAGTTTTGGTACGACGCCCCACTCCTTCTAAATGCTGATGACTATCTGTAAAACCCGCAAACACCGTTTTGCCAGCCATGTCGATTACACGAGACGTGCCACACATGTATGCTTGGGCATCGTCATTACTGCCAACAAAGACAATCTTATCACCTAAAGAGGCAACGGCCTCAGCCGTCCATTGTGCTTCATTGACTGTATACACAGTGGTGTTATGTAGTACTAGATCGGCAGCAAGGCAAGTAGCATTTGTTGGCTGTGCTTGTAGCTTTGGCATGGGTTGATTGAGCGCACAACCAGAGAGTATAGCTACAAATAAAAGTGATAATCGTCGCATTCAAAGCCTTATTGATTAACTAATAAGTTCTTCAAAGAATAACGCAGCAAGCTCGTGCCTTCCATTCACATTCGCTTTTTTGTATACAGCTGAAACTTGATGACTGATTGTTTTTTCCGACTTCCCACGTACTTCAGCAATTTCGTAGTTACTCAAACCCTTGACCAGTAAAAGAGCGACTTCCTTTTCTGTCGAGGTTAAATTCCATTGCGTAAATTGTTCCTCGATGGCCTCAAAAAACTGTGTTTTAGTTTCAATCACTTTTTTTGATAAACCCTCAGCCTTTTCCTTGCTCAGCTTTAATTGTTTAGATAGGTATTGAGCATGCTGACTTCGAGACTTAATATCTCTGACTAAAAAGATGAATATCCCGAGAGATAAAGCGATCAAGACCATCTCTTGAATTAAGTGTGAGGTTTGTACATGATTGACAAAATCCACATATAAATCACCCAACTTAAACATAATTATTAACACAAGTAATAGTGCTATGATTTTATCTTTGTGCATAAAAAAAGCCATATCTCAAAATATGGCTTCTTATAACATATTAAGGCTTACTAATCATTATCGGCATCTTCGATCTCAGCTTCATAAGCATAAATGTATGTGCCTTCCATCCATACTCCTTCAATCTCTAATCTCATTCCGACCTGTAACGATGACATGAACGCTGCCACATTTACCATTGTGTCATTAACTTCTAATTCTGTGTTTATATCAATTCGGACTTCGCGACCATTCAATTCAAAGCTGGTTCCATTAATAATCTTCGTGACCTTTCCTTCAAATTCCACGAAACCATCATCATCCCTATCAGCATCATATGTTTCATTTTCATCTGATTCATATTCAGCTGTTTCAAGCTCGACTTTTTCTACGATAAACGCGCCAGTAGCATTAAATGCGCCTTCTACTTCTATCTTACTACTCGCTTGCTGAGCCGCAACCGTCATAAAGTGTTCAATGTTTGTCACCTGATCATTAATGACAAAGCGGATATCGTTGGTTAATTCAACACTTAATCCATTGACGGTCAGTGTGCGTGTTGCAACATCGAGTTCATATATCCGGCTTTCTAATTCCCATGTTTCGATGTACTCAGATTGATCTTCTCGTTCAATGCGTTGGATCACATAATTTGAGTCAGCATCAACCACATAAGCTATTTCCACAGCGTCATTAAGGTTTAATGAGGTGAAGTGAAAATATTTGTCGTCATCATCTTCAACACGAGTCATGGTTGTAAACAGATAGGTTTGACCATTAACAGTGATAGTTTGATTGTTAGCATCAATCGCCTCCACCAATCCTTTTACCTTTCCGTCTGTTTCTAAGTGCTGCTCTTTTACTTCAATTTTAGTGACCTGATTATTTGCAGGGTCAATATAAACTTCTACAAAATCATTAGGCTGTATGGTTTGACGGCCTTCAAATTCAACATTGGGTGCTAGTGTATAAGTTAATCCATTGATTGTGATGCGCATAGCGCTTTGATCAAACGCACTTACAATTCCTTCGAGTTCAACTCTCGTAATGCTATTTTCACTTAATTCTGATTCATACCATTCATCTGTGATTTCAACTTCAGAGGCAATGAACACACCATCGATTATATTACCTTCAACTTTGACTTTATCACCGTTACCAAAAGCTGATACTGATGCGGCGCTATAATCCACAATTAAGCTCTGTAAAGTGAAGGTCTGCTGCGCTGTATCTAAATTCGATACAATACCCGAGGTGTATTCTGAGTCATTATTTTGCAGATCATCATCTATCTCTATATAGGTAGCGATAAACACTGAGTTTCCATTTATGTAGCCACTGACTTCTATACGGTCGTCAACCGACAGAGACATCTCCGTCACATCAATAAAATGGGTTAAATCATTATAAAATACGGTAGTTCCAGCAACGTCAATGCGTTTATTGTTGCGATCTATTGCGGTAATAACACCTTCAATATCATTGTCATAAAGTACATGCGTCAAATGTGGGCTTTGATCATCATCAGAGTACTGCACGCCCATTGATATTTTCATACCCACTTTTAAGCTGTCTATTGATTGACCTTCTTGACCATTGACAGTGAATTGCGCGTTATCTGAGAGAAAGCGTTGTCCATCTACATAAATACTACCAAACCCGGTGACAATACCGCTCTTGATGACCAATGCATCACTTGGGGGGGGTGTCACAGGGGACACTGGTGCTGATGTTTGCTTTATGGTGTTACTACCACCACAAGCGATCAATAAGTGGGAAGAAAGCACCGCGATTACTAATTTCTTTACATTCATAACATTACTCCTAAATTCTGAACCAATGTTACGCATTTGCCTGCTTATGAACCATAGGGTGTTCACCCTAAGTCCAATAAAACTAAGCGTTGCAGCGTAATAAGGTTTTTTCCCTATGTGTTATTAGTCCGTCTGCTTGAGTAAACGGAAGCGTCATAAATTGGTGAATACATCTCTTCTCCAACTCTAGAGCGGAGGTACCCTCACTTGATGAAGGCTGTATTTTAATTATTTAATCTTTGGACTGCTGTTGATAAACGTGTTGAGCGTTATAATACAAAACAAAAGGAAAGATAATAGACGGAATGATATTTCGGTTGTCTTGTAACCATGTCGAGTCGTAGCGAATACCTGTTTGTTTATCTTTGCGTTTTCTCATTGGGTTTCCCATCAAAACATGATGCTGAGAATCAGACATGGCTAAGTAAGCTTTTTTGTAATCTAACTCAGTGTGCTCACACATTTGTTTTAAACGTGCTTCCTGATTGAAACAAAAATCTTCGTATCCCACTTTGCAGTAGTCAATGCCCTTTTTAGCGAACATTTTCATGCGGCCTTTATTGCCAAAATACCACTTCAAAAACTGAAACCAGGCATGACCTTTTATTTTCTTTACCCCTTTACGTGTTTGCCGTGCCGCAACTTTACTTTGAGAAAAAGCAAAAGAACGCACATCTCGCAATAAATAAACAAG
>JBEVCF010000118.1:0-6003 GCA_040514355.1 Glaciecola sp. | reverse complement strand
GGCACCGTCTAAACGTCCATCAATCACACCGTCTAACAATACTTTCCAGTTGGCTTGCGCCTCAATCGTGACGTATAAACCTTCGTCTTCAAAGTAGCCTTTTTCATAGGCAACCGCGATAGGCGCCATATCAGTGAGTTTAATAAACCCAAAAGTTAACTCTTCTTTTTCTGGGTATCCAATTTTAGCTTGTACGCTCATACTGAGGGTTGTGGTGGCGACAACTAGCCCAGTAGCAAAAAATTTGCTCAGTTTACGTAGGGAACGTTGCATGTGATTTTCTCCAATCTTGACGTTATAAACGACAAAAAGCGCCACTATCATTGATGGGGATCAAGATAGATGGCGCCTTTGCCGAACTCACACAATGTGAAACACTTTTTTTCACAAAGAATTTTGCATGGAGTGTGCCAGATTTTAAGTTATTGTTTTATATTGATTTTAATTCTTTGAAGAGGTGAGGCACCAAAATAATGCATCAAGATCACGCAAAGATGAATCATTTTGGCGCAGCGGTATTAAATCGTAGGTGCAACGCTTTGATATGCTCAGGCCCCACTTCACAACATCCGCCAATGATTGTTGCGCCCATATCCGCCCAGCTTTGCGCTATATCAGCATAAGCATCTGGAGTAAGGTCTTGGCGGGTTTGTAAAGATGTGACGGTCGTCCCAGGATAAAGAGAGGCAATGGACGTAAATCCATTGGCATAAGCACCGACAGTCAAGTTACTTTGCATGCATATTGGGAGCGCTTTGGATATCGCTTCAGGGCGACTACAATTGAGTAAGATTGCATCTGGTTGTAGCAAAGCAATCTCCTCAATCGCTGTCTCTAGTGATTCCTTACTGCGTAGTAAATGAGGCTCATTATCACAGACGGTAAATGCCACCCACACCGGTTTGCCCGTTGTTTTGGCCGCCATACAGGCCGCTTTCGCTTCATTAATCGATGCCATCGTCTCACAAATAAACACATCAGCTACTGCGTTTTGTTGTGCGACCAGTTGCTGATATGACGCTAAACAAGCGTCATAATCAGGCGCAACATCAGGATGATAGCTCGCGACCAAAGGAGGTAAACAACCCGCAATACTTGGCTGTTTTGCGTGAGGGTGTCGCTCACTATATCTTTTAATAGCCTCAGTTGCAGCCTGGCTAGCTAAATGATGCAAGCGGTCAAAGTGTTGTAAGGCTTGGTTATTGGCCAGACGTTCAGGAGTGGCTGTGTAAGTATTGAGGGTGATGGTTTGTGCGCCAGCTTCTAAAAAGGCCAAATGTAATGCAGCTACATGTTCTGGTTCGTGAAGCATCACGTCAGCTGACCACAAATTGGTGACGGGACGCTGTGTCATTGCCAGGAGTGCCTGTCCCATCCCGCCATCTAAAATATGCATGCGACCTCGATATAGTTATGTATTACGCTACTGATTAGAAGGCCTTGGTAAAGCGCACCAAAAAGTCATGTTCTGGTGCACCGCGACCAATACCTGCTAAGTAGCGCACATGATACTTGAAACCGGCAACTTTACCAACCATAGAGGGGCCGAGTTGATGTTTGTGTTGGTCTGTCATATCTAGATTGCTCAAACGTCCATAGTTATTAAATAGCTCCAGACCATAACGGATCCCCGAAAAGGGTTTACTGATTTCCATTCGGGTAAAAAGTTTGGGTTGTCCTGTGGTGGCACCATTGAAATCTGAAGCGGCTCGAACGACAGCTCGCACTCTTAACTGTTCTGCTAAATGCCATTCATTTGCCCACAACATCGCCACTTCTTCTGGTTTGGTGCCGCGTCGTTGACGAATGTCAAAACGCAAGCCGGTCGACCACATGCCTTGATTTTTATCCCTGAGATTCCACAACATTTCAAGCCGCGAAAAATTGTATTGAAAATCCCCTTTATCACTAAACGCTGTGACAAGGCGAGCTTGCCATTGCTTATTCAACGCTTTTTGGTAATGCAGGAGATAGGCCCAATGGTCGTCCATACCACTTACTTCACTGGGTGACATCGCAACCCGTAATTGCACACTTTGATGACCGGGTTTGACATTTGGACCCATGACGCCGGCTAAATTCGCTGCAAAAGTGGGAGAGTGTATAAATACAGTGATGATGATGCTTAGCGCAAAGCATCGACAGATTGATAGGTGCATAGCAAATTCCTTTTAGATACAACTTTATATCGTACCTAAAAGGAAAAAGTTAATCCCTTTATAAGTTCCCAACGAGTGCTTGAACGCCATGTCTCAGAGGGTCAACACAGGGCAGGCCAGTTTCTATACTGATCATTTTGCATGTTTCTAGAGCGGTTTGTTCATCAACCGCACTGGTGTTCACACTGATCCCGATCACCTTACACTCTGGGTTGGTGCGACGTGCATGCAACAAGTTTACCGAAATCGTCTCATCAAGGCTGGGCAGTGCATAACCAGGCATACCGCGCATTTGTTCACGACGCAGTGTGTGACAAACAACAAGTGCGTCTGGTTGTGCGCCATGGATTAGGCCAATAGTCACGCCTGCGTATGCTGGTTGAAATAATGAACCTTGTCCTTCAATGACATCCCAATGGTCAGGTGCATTATCTGGCGTGAGCTGTTCGACCGCACCAGAGATAAAATCAGACACCACACAGTCCACTGCAACCCCAGTGCCCGCGACTAAAATACCGCATTGCCCTGTCGCACGGAAGGTGGCTTGCATACCTTGCTTTTCCATTTCTCTGTGAATCGCCAATGTGGTATACATTTTACCGACAGAACAATCTGTCCCAACGGTTAATAAACGTTTACCAGTGCGTTTTTGTCCGTTACCCGTTTTAAATCGGGTCGTTGGATGGCGAATATCGATGAGTTCGACGTGATGCTCTGTTGCCAGAGAGACAAGTTCAGGGTAATCGGTAAGTTTATCATGTAGGCCATTCACAACGTGCAGCCCTGCTTGAATGGCGGCTTTGATGTGAGGAAGGTACTTATCATCAATATGACCGCCCGCATTGTTAAATCCTAGTACAAAGGATTTAGCACCGCCTTTAACAGCTTCAGTTAGGGAGAGCCGAGGTAAACCCGCGGTGGTGGTACAATTGGGCATCGCCACTTCACCGACACACAATTCTGGCCGCCAATGTGCAATGCTACACGCCATTTTTAAACCAAGGGGGTCGGTAGCATCACCAATAAAGACAGCATAGGGCGGGGTCAATTGCATAATATAAATCTACGTAAATAAAAACAGTGTTAATGTAGGCAAGTCAGCGCAGCTTGTAAATGCTTAAGTCAAAAAAATGCACTAAATCTATCAAGTTGCCGATTGCACAATGTGCTGTATGACACTGTACAATCGGTGAGCTTTAAATTAGCTAGAAAAGCGACGACGCATGTAGGGGATCCCCATTTTGTGTTTGATCATTAATTGCATTGGTTTATTCAAATCAAGCAAAATAAGATACAAGCAAGGAACCAACACAAGCGTAACTAATGTCGCGTACAAGACGGCAAAACCGAGTGCGACAGCCATAGGAATAACAAACTTAGCTTGTAAACTGGTTTCAAACATAATCGGTAATACGCCTACAAATGTTGTTATAGAAGTGAGGGTAATCGCTCTAAAACGCGCACAACCGGCTTCTACAACCGCATTTTTTAGGGCATAACCAGACTTAACTCGCTGGTTGATAAAGTCTGTCATCACCAAAGAATCGTTGATCACCACCCCTGCAGCAGCAATTAACCCAAAGGTCGACATCATAGATAAATCAATACCTAAAAAGAAATGTCCCCAAATAGCACCGGTTAAACTAAACGGTATTACCGACATGATGATTAGCGGTTGTCCGTAGCTCTTTAGTGGCACAGCTAACAATATGAAGACCATTAACATCCCAGCAATAAAGAACATAATCTGCTCGTTTTGTTGTGCCTGTTGCTCTTCAATGGTGCCCCCTAATTGGGTTCGTACGCTTGGGAAGCGCTCTTTCATTTTGGGTAATAGTGTTTCTTTGATTTCTTCAATGACCGTGTTAGGCTCAACCGCTTCTTCGTCAATCGCGCCCCAAACATACACGCTGCGATAACCAGCTTCTCGACGAATGTACGAAATACCTGGTGCTTCAGAAAGGGTTACAACGTCACCTAACATCACTTCATCACCGGTAGGGGTTTGAATGATGGTGTATTTGAGATCAGAGAAGCGCTTACGAGTCATTTGTGGGTAGCGCACCATGACTTTCACCTCTTCGCCGTTGCGGATAAAACGCTGAGCCTCACCTCCATAGAAACTCGCGCCCACTTGACGGGCAATATTCGCCATGTTTAAGCCTAGCGTGTCTGCTACTGGGAGTAATTCCATGCGGATTTCTTTGCTATCTGGGTCAATGGTGGAGCTGATATCAAATAGACCATCGGTTTGTTGGAGCATTGAAATTAAGTAACGACCGGCGGCGTTAAGGGTTTCTAAATCACTGCCAAAAATCGCATAACCAAATTCACCATTGTCGCCACCACCATTGACATCGTCTTGGATAGTGATGGATTTCATACCAGCAATCTCTGGCATTCGTTCACGCCATTTGCGGGCTAATTCAAACGTATCAAAATGACGTAACTCTTCATCGACCAACGGCACGACAATACGCGCGTTAGTCCGGCCCTGGTTGAATGCCAAGATATCACGGATCATCCCTGAACCGTATTGTTCAATGGTTTCTTGTTCAATGTCTAAGATCACTCCTTCAACAGTTTTTAGGGCGTTAATCGTAGTCATGTCAGAGACGGCTTCACTCATTTCAATCCGTATAGAAGGGAAATCATGCGGGACTTTGGGATTTGGAACAGTACGGACATAGTCAGCTTGGATCAATCCAAAACTGATCATTAACAATGCAATAAATGTCGCAAACACGGCCCAGCGCCACTCTGTACAGCGTTCGATAAAGCGTTTGTATTTGCCGTTTACAAAGCCAAAGAAACGAGAGTTAAAACGTTCACGCCAAGAACCGGGCTTGATCGGTTTCATATTAATGTGAGCGATGTGTGATGGCAGGATGAGTTTAGATTCGACCAAACTAAATGCCAAACACAAAATAACGACCATCGCGATGTTAAAGAAAAAAGCACCTTCTGGTCCACTCGAGAGCGTGAAGGGCGCAAATACGGCAATCGTAGTGAGTACGCCAAAGGTAGCCGGCGTGGCCACGCGTTTGGCCCCGCGTACTACATTGTTAACACTCATGCCTTTTTTCTCGACCTCCGTGTAGGAGGCTTCACCAATGACAATAGCATCATCTACCACGATCCCGAGCACCATGATAAATGCAAACAAGGACATGATATTGATCGTGACACCAAACACCGGCATCATCATCAATGCGCCTAAGAAACTGACAAACAAGCCAACCACGACCCAAGCAGCCAATCTGAAGCGCAAGAATAGCGTCAGCATTAAGGCAACTAATACCGCGCCTTGGGCTAAATTGCCCAGCATCATGTTCAGACGGGCATTGAGGTAATAGGTCATATCGACCAGAATTTTGAGTTGTAAACCATCGGGTAGGCTTTCGTTTTTCTTCTCAATATAGGCCTTGACGGATTGAGCAACCGGGACAGTGTCTTGCGTTTTCGTCGCTTTTACTTGGATGAAAATCGCATTTTGACCTGAGTACTTAAAGTAGCGTTCACCTTCGGTAAACCCATCTTTGATATCCGCCACTTCTTTAAGCAGTACGCGCGCGCCATTTTGTCCAATCACAACAGGGATGTTGCGGAATTCTTCGCCATCGTAATACTGGTTTTCGACACGCACAGCAATCGTACCCGAATCGGTGCGCAACTGACCCGCAGAATAGTTGGCCGAGTAGCGACGGATTGCACTAGAGATGTCATTGATGGTGAGATTGTATTGTTTTAACGTTTCAGGTTTGACCTCAATTGCGATTTCGTCATTAGGCGCTTGTTGATTGGCAAGGGAAACGTTGTTAAGTTGTAACAGCTCATTTTCTAC
>JBEVCF010000117.1:1668-6125 GCA_040514355.1 Glaciecola sp. | reverse complement strand
AATCCTAGCCGAGAGTTACAGTATGGCTAATACTAATTTGTACGATGATGAATTTCACCCGAGTCCATGGCAAGCGACGTGGCATGAATTTAAACAAAGCCACATTGCCCTAGTGGGTTTTTCCATCCTGAGTATCTTTATCGTTATTGGGATCTTAGGGCCATTCTTTTCGCCATATGCCCCAGATTTACAAAATACCAAAGCATTGTTATTGCCCCCTGCTTGGCACGACAACGGCGCAGTGTTACATGTTTTGGGTACCGACGCACTCGGACGGGACATGTTATCGCGCTTACTCCATGGGATCCAAGTGACATTGGGCAGCAGTATCGCCGCGGTCTTATTCGCGATGTCAATCGGTACTACGCTCGGGGCGATCGCAGGTATGACCAAAGGGATCCGCTCGAGCATCGTCAATCACATTCTCGATACCTTTATGGTGATCCCAAGTTTGCTAATTGCCATTGTGATTGTGGCTATATTGGGTGTGGGTCTGAGCAATGCCATTCTCGCTATAGGCCTTGCCTTGATCCCGCGCTTTGTCCATGCCACGCGCAATTTTGTAAAAGATGAAATGAGCAAAGACTACATCCAAACAGCTCGCTTAGACGGCGCCTCATCCCCTCATATTTTCTTCAATAATATCCTCCCCAATATGTTTGAAGTGATTATTGTGCAGGGCACATTAGCAATATCCGTTGCCATTTTGGATATCGCTGCGCTGGGTTTTCTCAACTTAGGTGCTCAAACCTTATTACCCGAACTGGGTGTGATGATTTCTGAAGGATTAGCAACGGCTTACGTCGCACCATGGAATATCCTACTGCCTGGCTTGACCATTTTTATCATGGTGCTTGCCATTAATATTGTCGGGGACGGGCTTCGCTCAGCTTTGCACAATAGGATGAGTCATTAATGATTTTGCTTGATATCAAAAACCTCACTTTGGAAATTGAGAGCAATGGCGTGTTAGTCAAGGCGCTAGACATGGTGTCGTTGACCTTAGCTGAAGGTGAAATCCGTTCATTGGTAGGGGAGTCAGGTTCAGGCAAGAGTTTGATTGTAAAAGCGATCTCAGGCGCATTGCCCCCGCAGTGGATCATCACGGCCGATAGAATGACTTGGCGTGGACAAAACCTATTGACTATGACGCGCTCGCAGCGACGTAAGATCATGCGCCGCGATATCGCAGTAGTATTTCAAGACCCACTTGCCGCACTCGATCCATCTGCTACCTTGCAAGAACAATTAACCGAAAGTATCCCCAGCGAATTTGTTGAAGGGAAATGGTTCTGGCAACGTCGACGCAGCAAACTCGATATTGCCCATAGCTTGCTGCACAAAGTCGGGATCAAAGACACTGAGCAATGTTTGCGATCCTATGCGCACCAATTGCCACTCGATATTTGTCAAAAATTCATGATCGCCATGGCTTTGGTATCACAGCCAACCGTCTTGATTGCTGATGATCCTACTCGCGGTATGGAGACCAATACCAAACGTCAAATCCTCGCATTATTTAAACAACTCAATAAGGTACGCAATCTCAGTATCTTATTCGTCAGTCATGACTTGATTGCCATTTCATCTATGGCTGATTCTATGACCGTACTGTATTGTGGCCAAACCGTCGAAGACGGACCGCTGCATTCGGTCAGACGTAAACCGTTTCATCCCTACACTAAGGCGCTGATGGATAGCGCTCCAAGTTTTAGTCCGAATCTCCACCCCAAATCGCCACTTGTTGCGTTATCAGGCACGATTCCAACCTTGCAGCACTTACCTATTGGTTGCCGACTAGGACCTCGTTGCCCTCGAGCTCAAAAAAAATGCGTACAAGCACCAACCCAACGCAAGGTGAATCAACATAGCTATCGCTGTCATTTCCCTATCCACTTAGATGATAAAGGAAAAGCATAATGGCCTTATTACAGATCAGTGAACTATGCTACCAACCCAAACATCCATGGTATGCCCTAGGTAAATCCGAGCCCTTCCATCTCGGTCCAATCAGTTTTGATTTGGACAAGGGCGAAACGATTTCTATCATCGGTGAAAACAGTTGTGGTAAATCGTTGCTTGCCAAGTTGATCACCGGCGTGGTGCAACCGACTGCTGGACAGATCTTGCTGAACGGGCATGATATAGCCAACACGCACGCCAGTGAACGAGCGGGTAACATTCGCATGGTGTTTCGCCATTCAGCTCATACTTTGAACCCTGGACTATCAGTGGGGCAAATGCTGGCCGAACCGTTGTTACTTAACACGCAGATGTCAGCACAGGCGCGTCATGAGAAGATCATGAAAACACTCAAACTCGTTGGCTTAATGGGCGATCATTTCTTCTTCTACAAACACATGCTATCAGATGGTCAACAACAACGTGTAGCGCTCGCCAGAGCATTAATTTTAGATCCACAAGTGATTGTGGCGGATGAGCCGTTTGCAGCCTTAGATCCATCCGTGCGATCTCAAACCGTGAACTTGCTCTTATCATTACAACAGGAATTGGGGTTAGCCTTTATTTTTATCTCTCATAATTTAGGGATAGTAAGACACATGTCTGACCGCACCATTGTATTGCATGAAGGTAAAATCGCGGAGATGAATCTCACCCAAACGCTTTTTCTAGATCCCAAACACGACGCATCAAAACAATTAATTTATGCACACAATGCGTTATTAACGCTATAAACCCAAGCTCGACGATACAAAAAAGCTAACTTCTCCATGGCGGTGAAGTTAGCTTTTTTTATATAGAATGATAGGGTGGTGTTAACCAACCAACGCCAATAAGATCCCTGCGGCCACTGCCGAACCCAACACACCTGCGACATTGGGTCCCATCGCATGCATTAACAAGAAGTTATGCGGGTTGGCATCTAGCCCGACCTTATTCACTACACGGGCTGCCATGGGTACAGCGGATACGCCCGCGGCACCGATTAGAGGGTTGATGGGTTCGGAGCTAAATTTGGCGAGTAATTTTGCCATCAAGACCCCTGCTGCCGTCCCAACGCCAAACGCAACGGCGCCCAGTGCCAAGATCCCCAATGTCTCTGCGGTTAAAAACTCTTCTGAGGAGAGTTTGGAGCCGACTGCCAAGCCAAGGAAAATCGTGACCACATTAATCAATTCATTCTGCGCGGTATTACTCAAACGATCCACCACACCTGATTCTTTCATGAGATTACCCAAACAGAACATCCCCACTAATGGTGTAGCTGTAGGTAAGAATAGAATGGTCAAGAAGAGTACCGCTAACGGAAAGATGATTTTCTCACGCTTGGTGACCGTGCGTAGTTGTTGCATTTCAATCTTGCGCTCTGCCTCGTTCGTCAGTGCTTTCATGATGGGAGGCTGGATAATGGGTACTAACGCCATGTAGGAGTATGCTGCGACTGCAATTGCACCCAGTAACTCAGGCGCAAGTTTCGAAGCCAAGAATATCGCTGTAGGGCCATCGGCACCACCGATAATGGCAATCGCTGAAGCGTCTTGCAAAGTAAACTCAATACCTGGCACCACATTCATGGCAATGGCACCAAACAACGTAGCAAAAATACCAAACTGAGCAGCAGCGCCCAACCACAGAGTTTTAGGATTGGCAATTAACGCCCCAAAGTCTGTCATTGCACCGACCCCCATAAAGATGAGCAAGGGGAATACGCCAGTATCAATGCCAATATAATAGATGTAGTGCAAGACACCACCGGCTTCAGAAAAACCCGCTAGAGGAATATTGGTCAGTAGCGCACCAAAACCAATAGGCAAGAGCAACAAAGGCTCAAACTTTTTCACAATCGCCAAATACAATAAACCAAAACCGACCAACATCATAATGATTTGGCCACTTTCAAAGTGTGCCAGTGCTGTGCTATTCCACAGAGTCTGTAACTTTTCCATGGCTTTATCCTAATTGCATAATCGGTTGACCCGCACTCACCGCGTCACCCTCGTTGACATCGATAGCAACCACCGTACCTGCGTGTTGTGAACGTACTTCGGTTTCCATTTTCATGGCTTCAAGTATAGTCACGACATCGCCTTCAGCGACTACATCGCCCACGCGCACATTCAATTTAAAAATATTACCCGCTAGTGGCGCCGTAATGTTGGCACTTGCCGCTGCAGGCGCCGTAGCTGGCGACGCAGTGCCGGCTTGTAATGTGACTGGGTTAACGGGATCTGCACCTGTCAATTCGCCATCTGGCGCTACTGTTACCGCATATTCCGTACCGTTTACAGTCACTGAGTAATGCGCTTCACCGCTGACATTTGCCACCGCGCTAGGAGCAGTCGGTACTGGTTCAAATGCGGCTGGGTTACCACGGTTTTTTAGAAATTTGAAACCAATTTGTGGAAATAAAGCATAAGTCAGTACATCATCAACTTTTTCTGGTGCTAACGCTACGTTCTCCGCTTGAGCAAGCTCATCCAACTCTGCTTCTAGAG
>JBEVCF010000117.1:0-1658 GCA_040514355.1 Glaciecola sp. | reverse complement strand
CTTCTAGAGTGTGTAATTCTGCATCTAACACATCGGCAGGACGGCAAGTAATTGGCTCTGCGCCATCTAGTACGCGCGCTTGTAGCTCCGCATTTACTGGGGCAGCAGTCGCACCGTATTCACCTTTGAGGACACCCGCGGTTTCTTTAGTGATCGATTTATAGCGTTCACCCGTCAATACATTAAGTACTGCTTGGGTACCTACAATTTGTGATGTTGGTGTAACTAATGGAATAAAGCCAAGATCCTCACGAACTCGTGGAATTTCTTTGAGCACCTCGTCCATTCGGTCACCCGCATTTTGTTCTTTGAGCTGATTTTCCATGTTGGTCAACATGCCACCGGGAACTTGTGCAGTTAAAATACGGGCATCGACACCTTTAAGACTACCTTCAAATTGGGCGTATTTTTTGCGTACTTCACGGAAGTAAGTCGCAATCGGCTCTAAATTCTCTAAACTGATACCTGTATCACGCGCTGTCCCTTCAACCATTGCGACAAGCGTTTCTGTTGCACTGTGACCATAGGTCATACTCATAGGCGAGATAGCCGTGTCCAACATATCAATACCCGCATCAATCGCGGTTTGGTAACTCGCTGTACTCAAGCCTGTCGTTGCGTGACACTGCATCGCAATCGGTACAGAAACAGTATCTTTCAATCCTTTGACTAACTCAGCACAGTCGTACGGTTTGAGTAGTCCAGCCATATCTTTAATACAAATAGAGTGTACACCCATGTCTTCTAGGCGTTTGGCCATGTCTAACCACAACGATAGATTGTGTACTGGGCTCACCGTATACGAAATCGTTCCCTGCGCATGCGCCCCAACAGAAACAGCGGTTTTAATGGCTGTTTCTAAGTTACGGACATCATTCATTGCATCAAAAATACGGAAGACATCTACGCCGTTGGTGTGCGCACGTTCAACAAACTTCGCGACAACATCATCGGCATAATGACGATAACCTAATAAATTTTGTCCACGCAGCAACATTTGTTGTTTGGTGTTGGGCATCGCTGCCTTTAATTGGCGAATACGATCCCATGGATCTTCACCTAAGTAACGGATACAACTATCAAAGGTTGCACCACCCCAAGATTCAACCGACCAATAACCGACCTTATCAAGTTCTGCAGCGATGGGTAACATATCGTCAATGCGCATACGCGTGGCGAGTAATGATTGGTGAGCATCACGTAAAACGAGCTCTGTCAGAGCTAATGGCTTAGACATAGATAGTATCCTTTGGTTAAGTGTTGGTATTGCCTGCTCGATAAGCAGACACTGCGGCTTTGATAGCCTCTAACACTTCTTGATCACGTTGGGTTGTAGCATGAGCTTGAGGGCGACTAGAACGGCTAGCTGGCTCCTCAGCTTCGGGAAATGACAAACAGATCTTCGTCATTAGTTTTACACTAAAAACCAATATCGTTAAAAAAATAAATACGACAGACATACCAACACCAAGTAGTGTTGCAGCCTCTTGAAGTAAAGCACCAATCGTCGGGGTATCCATTGAATAGACCTTTATAAGTGGTATTTATGCATAAAACAGATAGTCATTATCAGCGATCGGTTGTTCAAAACACAACCTTTTTTTTACCAATAGCCTCTCCAGCTGGTCATTTTATGTGCATTTTAAAGTTTTCTGCAC
>JBEVCF010000116.1:16212-21872 GCA_040514355.1 Glaciecola sp. | reverse complement strand
CGCCATACTGGTAAGGGTTGTGGGTTTAGCCAGACCGAGTGGGAAAAGTGACTTAACAGCTCATCCATCCAATATGAGCCGGGTCGCTCATTCCAATGTTCGACACTGCCACCTGGGTAGGTAATTTCATAGGGTCCCATCGTCGCATCACCCACAAAAATACATTTATAGTCTTTGCTGTAGGTGCGTTTGATTTCGTGAATACTCATCACATTATTGCGGCGTTGATTGTCTTCCCATACTCCTTCATACACACAGTTGTGAAAATAAAAGTACTTGAGATGTTTGAATTCTGCATGCACCGCAGAAAACAGTGTTTGCACTTCTGTGATGTGGCCATCCATCGAGCCACCCACATCAAAAAACATCAACACTTTGACTGCGTTGCGACGCTCTGGTCGCAGTTTAAGGTCGAGCAAGCCTGCATTGCGAGCCGTCGCACCGATCGTATCATCAATGTCGAGTTCTTCTGCTGCACCGGTGCGCGCAAAGCGTCGCAGTTTGCGCAAGGCGAGTTGCATATTGCGAGACGACAACGCTTCGTCTTCCGAAAAATTGCGAAACTCGCGCTTTTCCCACACTTTGACCGCGGAGAAATTGCGATTACCTGCCTGTCCTATGCGTACCCCTTCAGGATTATCACCATAAGCACCAAAGGGTGATGTCCCACCTGTACCTATCCATTTATTGCCACCTTGATGACGTTTTTTTTGCTCTTGTAGCCGCTCTTGCAAGGTTTCGAGTAATTTTTCCAATCCACCCATAGTCTCCATCTGTGCTTTTTCTTCTGGGCTCAGGCGTTTCTCAAGTTCTTTGCGCAACCACTCAGCAGGGATCTCTTCAGCTAATAAATCAATACTTTGCACCCCTTTAAAATACTCGCCAAAAGCGCGGTCAAACTTATCGTAATGCGCTTCGTCCTTGACTAGGATACAACGCGAAAGTTGATAAAAGGCATCCCAATCAGCAAACACCACCTCGCGCTCCAGCGCTTTGAGTAAGTCTAGTAACTCCCTCAATGTCACCGGGACGCGGTGTTTTTTGACGGTGAGAAAAAAATCAATCAGCATTGCGACGTGCCATAAACAATAGCTTTTCAAACAGGTGCACGTCTTGCTCATTCTTCAATAACGCACCGTACAAAGGCGGAATATTATTTTTGGTATCACTCTCATGTAACGCTTCTGGTGGAATATCTTCTGCTACTAATAACTTTAACCAGTCAATGAGTTCTGAGGTTGAGGGTTTCTTTTTTAAACCCGGCATTTCACGCAGCGCAAAGAAACGTTCGAATGCAGCATCGAGCAGTTGTTTTTTCAAATCCGGAAAATGGACTTGTACAATTTGTGCTAGTTCGTCTGCATTGGGGAAAGTAATGTAGTGGAAAAAACAACGGCGTAAAAATGCATCGGGCAATTCTTTTTCGTTGTTAGAGGTTATGATGACAATCGGACGTTGTCTCGCCACGACCCGTTCTTTCGACTCATAGACATAAAATTCCATCTTATCGAGTTCCAAAAGGAGGTCATTGGGAAATTCGATATCGGCTTTATCTATTTCATCAATGAGCAAAACGGGGCGTTTTTCAGCAGTAAACGCTTCCCACAATTTACCTTTGACAATGTAGTTGCGGATATCGTGGACTTTATCTTCACCGAGTTGCGAATCGCGCAGGCGTGACACAGCATCATACTCATACAAGCCCTGTTGTGCTCGGGTGGTGGATTTGATGTGCCATTGAATCAGCTCGGTGTCTAAAGCTAACGCGAGTTGTTCGGCTAACATCGTCTTCCCCGTACCTGGCTCGCCCTTGATGAGCAACGGTTTTTCAAGAGTGATGGCGGCATTAACTGCAAGTTGTAATTCTGGGCTGGCGATGTAGTCTTTGGTTCCACTAAATTTCATAGGATTCTCTTTTATAGCGCTGACTGGTCAGTATCGATGATAGAACGACAGCATGTAACAACAATGTAAAACAAAACAAACTAAGTTATATCAAAATATCACTTCAAAAATACAGTAGTGTATTTAAATATATGGCTATAACTAATGTGTATATTACGTTTTGTACACCAATTTGATTACTATTAAGGATAAATACATGCGCGTGTTTGATGATAATGCCCTCGCAATCGGCGGTACTCCACTGGTAAAACTCAACCGAGTCACTTCGGGTAACGTCTATGCTAAAATCGAATCTCGTAACCCAAGTTTCTCAGTAAAGTGCCGTATCGGCGCAAATATGATTTGGGACGCTGAAAAACGCGGTGTCTTAACCGAAGGTAAAGAACTTGTTGAACCAACGTCTGGTAATACAGGTATCGCTTTAGCATTCGTTGCTGCAGCTAAAGGATACAAATTAACGCTGACTATGCCTAGCTCTATGAGTCTTGAGCGCCGTAAGCTACTAAAAGCCTTAGGTGCAAACCTAGTGCTAACTGAAGCACCGAAAGGCATGAAAGGCGCCGTTGCCGCTGCGCAAGAAATTGTCGCTTCTGATCCAGAAAAATACGTATTACTGCAGCAATTTGACAACCCTGCCAACCCTGAAATCCATGTCAAAACCACTGGTCCGGAAATCTGGGAAGACACAGATGGAACGGTTGATGCATTTGTCGCTGGTGTTGGTACAGGCGGTACCATCACAGGTGTAAGCCGTTACATCAAAGAAATCCAAGGCAAAGCCATCACTTCTGTTGCAGTTGAACCCGCTGATTCACCTGTTATTACCCAAGCAAAAGCAGGTGAAGAATTAACGCCAGGACCTCACAAGATCCAAGGTATTGGTGCAGGCTTTATCCCAGGTAATTTAGATTTAGACTTGATTGATGAAGTTGAACAAGTCACCAATGAAGAATGTATGGAAATGGCGCAACGCCTAATGAAAGAAGAAGGTATTCTTGCAGGTATTTCTTCTGGTGCAGCCGTTGTTGCTGCGAAGCGTTTTGCAGAGCGTCCAGAAAATGCAGATAAAGTGGTTGTGGTACTACTAGCCTCTGGTACAGAGCGTTATCTATCTAGCCCGATGTTTGCTGGCGAGTTTACAGACTTAGAAGAAGTCCAGTAAAATCATCGTTGCAATAAAAAAGGAAGCAGCTGCTTCCTTTTTTATTAAATGGCATAGATTAAGCAAAACGCCGTAAATCTGGTTGACGCTTTTCTAAAAAGGCACTGAAGGCTTCTTTTGCAGCATCACTGCGCATCGCATTGACGAATAATTTTAATTCCGAGTACATGTGCTCTGACACTACATGTTGGTCGTGTTTGAGTAGTTGCTTGGTCTGTAGCAATGCCATCTTAGGTTTAGTTACGAGCTTAGCTAACACCTGATTCACCTTATCATCAAGCTCACTCGCAGGTAAAACACGATTAACCAGCCCCGCAGTATATGCGTCTTGTGCACTAAACCCCTCACCTAACATCAACCATTCAGCTGCACGCGCGTGGCCGACTAATTTTGGCACAAGGTAACTCGATGCATATTCTGGTACTAAGCCCAAGTTAATAAACGGCATCATAAACTGCGCATCATCACGGGCATAGACAAAATCACAATGCAGTAACAAGGTAGTGCCAATACCAATGGCTAGACCTTCCACTTTGGCCACCACCGGCAAAGTGCATTGCATTAATGCAAGCATAAATTGTTCAGTTTCCGCAACTTCCGTATCTTCTTGCTGAGAGGCGGCTACAAAATCAGACAGGTCATTACCGGCGGTAAAACACCCCTCGCTGCCTTGAATGAGAATAGCAAGCGTATGATCGTCTTTTTGCGCATAATGAATAGCATTGGCCATATCCAGATACATCTGCCTGGTTAAGGCATTTTTCTTTTCCGCACGGCACAGTGTGAGGATCAAGACGTTGTCTTTTTGAGCAATATTGATATCTGTCATAAAACACGTTCCATAGCTTGACCAGTAATTAATTTAACCCACATTAATATACTGTTAATATGATAATATTCAATCTTATTGTGAAAATAATGTTAAGTAATTTCCCGTTGCCAAAAAAACATTGGTTAGCCTTAGCGGTGCTGAGCGGTCTTTCAGTGCTCATTCACCTACTACCAGAATCGCTGCCAGGATTATGGGATTTTGTGCGTGAAGATCTTGAACATGGCGCGTATTGGTTACTTTTTAGTCATGCACTGGCTCATACCAATCATTTTCATTTACTGTTAAATCTCGCAGGGATCGTATTGCTATGGGCGCTCCACGGTGAATATTACAGTACTCGCTTGATTGTCCTGAGTTATCTTTTCATTGTGCCGTTCAGTGCGCTTGGCGTGTGGTGGCTGTCTCCACATATTGACAATTATGTTGGGTTGTCTGCTTACTTACATGGTTTATTTGTCATTGGGGCGTGCAAAGATATTGCGTTCAAAAAAATAACAGGTAGTGTGTTATTGCTGGGGCTCGGCATAAAACTGTATCTGGAACAAATCTCAGACGATGACAGTACTGCGCGTTTAATTGAGGCTAATGTTGCCCACGACGCGCATATCTATGGTGCCGTGGGCGGGTTGTTGTTTTATCTTATTTTACGTGGGTTTCAAAAAGTTTGAAAATACGACGGTATTCATCCAACCATGAACTCGGTTGCACAAATCCATGCGGTTCGACTGGATAAATTGCCGTTTCAAAGTCTGTTTTTTCAAGTTCTATCAAGCGTTGTACTAGACGCACCACATCGACAAAAAATACATTATCATCCACCATGGGTGCATTCATCAACAGCGGTTTGCTGAGTCCTTCAGCAAAATAAATCGGAGAACTACGCTCATAGGCAATGGGATCAACATCTGGGGTATTCAAAATATTTGACGTATACGGAGTGTTGTAGTGTGCCCAGTCCGACACAGGACGCAGTGCAGCCCCAGCTTGAAATAATTCAGGCTCAGTAAACAAAGCCATGAACGTCATAAAACCTCCATATGAACCACCATAAGTACCGATGCGAGCGCGATCTACATTGGCATTTTGTACCAACCACTCAACACCATCGACCAAATCTTGCGTCTCAGGTGTCCCCATCTGACGATAGATCGCGGTACGCCAATCACGCCCATAGCCTTTGGACGCGCGATAATCCATATCCAACACGACATAACCTTGTTGCACGAGTAATTGATGGAACATGAACTCTCTAAAATACCCCGACCAGCCTAAGTGTGCATTTTGTAAATACCCTGCCCCATGATTAAAAATAACAGCGGGTTTGGACGCATCATTTTGACTGGTAGAATCCATATATAAACGCGAATAAATCGGACGATCCACATGACTTGATGGCACTTCGATAATGCTCGGTGCAGTAAAATTCATTGCCAAGTACGCTTGCGAAACCGTATTCGTTACACGCACAGGAGACTGCTCCGAAAAGCCAGCACTTGGTACGAGATATAACTCTGGTGGCATGGTCAAAGATGAGTGCGTTAACAACAATTGTTCACCCGATGGACTGAGTTCATAATCGGTCATACCATTAAAATCAGTGAGTGCGGTGATGCTTTCACCTTGGCTATCAACACGGTAAATTTCATAGATCCCAGGGTGTTTTTTATTCGCTTTGAAATAAAAATACCGACCATCCGCGCTTTGCGTAACCTGATCGACTTCATACTTTCCTGACGTCAAGGCCTGTGCAGGCGCGTCAAG
>JBEVCF010000116.1:3641-16202 GCA_040514355.1 Glaciecola sp. | reverse complement strand
CCTGTGCAGGCGCGTCAAGTGGCTTCTTGTATAAATGCGAGTACCCTGTTTCCTCTGATAAATAATACAACGCGACTTCGTCATGTAACCAACCAAAGCGGTTAAATGCATAGTTGATCCATGCCTCGTCAGACAAGCGATGCTGCGTGACTAACTGTTTGGAAGTAAAATCCACTGTCACAATCCAGCGGTCTTTATTATCCCAAGCCTCGAGCATGATCCCCACTTCATTGGCTTGGTTATGCCAGTAGATGGGTGGTTCGCTCCAATACCAACTTGAGAATAATGTAATGGGTCTTGGCAGACGATTCGGTGTATACGTCTCACCTTTGCGGGCCGCGTTTTCAGATTTCACCGCAGCAAGCACATCCTCGTTATAACCGGGAAGGTTCGCAAGTGATAAGCTGTGTTTTTCCCCTGTAGCCAACTCCAATAAAAAGAGATGATCGGTACGCGGTTTAGCATCAGCGACACGACGCCGAACAGGTACACTGGCAATACGCGCATTTTCTTGAATGTAGTGAGGCATAATATCAGATTCATCGCGCCAACTGCCTTTGGCCGTAGTAGCTATAATCGCCCACTTTCCATTGGCAGAGACACTCACAGCTGCCAAACGTTCATTGCTATCAAAATAATATTGTGGATGCCCCGTAAAAGGATTGGCCGCATCGAGGGTTTGTTTGTGTGCAAATGTGGTTGCTCTATCATTCCGTTTGTTGGCGATATATTGAATCAGTTTATGCTGTTCTTCCGCGATGTAATCAGGGATAGGTTGGTTGGCAACCGGCGCCTCTTTAAAATCCCATGTGAACAAGGTACTGGTTTGGAGGGTTGTTAGGTGCGTCGCAAGTACGGCTTGACCCAATTGATACGCGACACGTCCATCTTGCAAAAACCGAATATTGCTTGCGGTTTGTCCCGCTGGCGTTAAGGCAATGGTTTCGCCATTGCGCAACAGTAACACACGGTCATTATACAGCCATGCCACATGCTTTGCATAAGGCGAATACACGACTTCCCCACCGGCATACAAATGCTGTTGAGCAGGATCCACTCGTTGACCATTACTGACAATATTATTGGGGTCAATATGATAAATATCTTGTATGGGTGAGCCTGCGCGTTTACGCGAGAAACGAATAATATCTTCGCCCACTTTCCATCCCGCTTGTGTAGGTTGACGACCCAACCAATCCGGATCAGCCATGATTTGCTCTAGGGTATACAGTGGCTTGTTAGCGTCAGCGTTCGCTTTTGGATTGCTTAGTTGATTGTGATTTACGGTTGTCAACTGTTGACTCACAACCGCTGTGCTGCGTTGTTGCAAAGTGGATGAGGTACCGGCTGTTAACGCAGTGCTTGAACAAGCTTGTAAAAACATAGCGCTGGCCACTAAAGCGCTGAATGTAATGTATTTTGTAGTTGTTTTTTGGATCATATAATGAACGCTCAAATGATAATTAACGTATATAATCACATCATAAAAACTAGGTGTGTGCAAATCACCCTATCGACAAACAACAGGATGCTACAATGAAAAAATTACTCACAGGATTATGCCTTTTAGCGCTATCCAGCCCACTTGCGGCAAATGAATGCCCTGACATCTTAAAATTTATGAAACGTAAACTGAATTCACAAGAAACCGTCAATTTTTGTGCTGAGTACCAAGACAAAGCGATTTTATTTGTGAATACGGCAAGTAAATGTGGTTTTACTCCGCAGTTTGAAGGTCTTGAGGCGTTGTATGACCAATACAAAGACAAAAATTTCGTCGTATTGGGCTTCCCATCAGATAGTTTCAATCAAGAGTTTGACGATGAAGGCAAAACTGCCGAAGTGTGTGAACTGACCTATGGTGTGAATTTCCCAATGTTTGAACCTATTGCTGTGCGTGGCGATGATGCGGACCCATTATATCGGATGTTAACCGAGAAAGCTGACCGTGCACCAAAGTGGAATTTCTTCAAGTATTTAGTTGACCGCGATGGCAACTTAGTTGACTCCTATTCATCATTCACCAAACCAGACGATGAAGATCTCATTGCGGACATCGAACGCGCGATTGCAAAGTAACCTACCTAAACAAGAAAAACCCCGTATATTGCTATACGGGGTAAACACACTCAACTAAACATAGGACACAAGATTCTCTCTTGTAACTTTAAGAGAACAACCTCACGTAATAGTTCAATATATTTTGTTGTTTTTTTGGACTTGTTAATTTTTTGTCACGTAAGCAACACTCAATTAACAACAAGGAAATACAATGCGACATATAAAACTAGGTTTTGCTTTAGCTGTTTCAGTGTTACTCACCGCCTGTGGTTCGGATACCAAAAACGACCCAATCGATGCGAGTACGCCAAACCCGTCCATGATCAGAGTTGTACATGCCTCTGCTGACGCCCCAACGGTAGATATTAACGCCAATGGTGCGCTATTCGGTGGCTTGGCTGGTGTTGATTATCAAATGGCGTCTGGTTTGGCTACTATTCCAACCGCCAATTACACCATTGACGTTATTGCCAATACCGCAGGTGGTCAAGCTACTGTTCTCAATACGACGTTTAGTTCTAGCCCCGATGTGATGTATAACTTCCTCGCGGTTGGCAGTGTGGCAGACGGCACGTTAGAACTTATGCGTCTGGGTTCACGTCCGGCAGCAGATGTTGCTGGTATCACGCAAGTACAAATTGTACACGCAGCACCAGCGGCTCCGACGGTTGACATTTATGTGACCGCTCCAGGTGCAGATATTGCTGCAGAACAACCTCTTGCGACTGCATCATATAAAGATGCGACAAGTTTGGTCGCAGTACCATCTGGTGATTACCAAATCCGTATTACACCTGCTGGTTCAACCACTGTGGTGTTCGATTCAGGTACTGTTGAACTAGCTTCTATGGAAAATCTTTTAGTTGCTGCTACGCCGAATACGGGACCGGGTGACTCGCCTGTTCAACTTGTAGTAGCGGGTAAAACCGCTTCTACAGTAGTCAGTGACGTCAACACCCCAGCTGCTATTCGTGTTATCCATGCCGTAGCTGACGCACCAGCGGTTGATGTCATTGCCAACAATGCATTGACATTATTTGATGGTGCTCCTTATCTAGGTGTCACAGATTATGCTGAAGTCGCTGGCGCAACTTATCTTATTGATGTAGCAGCTGACGCCGATAACTCTATTGTCGTTATCGATGATGCAAGTGTGCCTTTGATGGCTGGCATGACCTATACCGCGATTGCGAATAACACGCTAGCTGGGATCCAACTCGATCTGCAGACGGATATGCCACGCCATGTCGCCACTGATGCACAAGTCCGTATTATCCATGCTTCACCGGCAGCCGGAGCAGTTGATATTTATGTCACAGCAGATGGAAATATTGACGCTGTTACCCCAGATTTTGCTAATGTACCGTTCACTGCAGGCGATTTAGCTGAAACCGGTTATGTGTCTCTTCCGCCAGGTGATTACGTGGTGACAGTGACGCCAACTGGCACTTCCACTGTTGCTCTTGAGACAGGTACCTTGAGTTTGATGGGTGGTAAAATTTATACCGCACTGGCTGTTGATGCAACAGGGGGGGGTGCACCAGTTGGTTTGATCTTAGCAGATGACTTTGTCATGCAATAAATGTTAAGTGTCAGAACCGTAATGTGTCATTAATAGCAAAAAGCCCTCACACGACAAGTGAGGGCTTTTTAGTTTATGCTGAAAAGTAATTGAGCGCCTGTATTAAATCAGCACACAGGTCATCAACGTGTTCAATTCCCACAGATAAACGTATCAGTTTTTCGTTTACTCCCATCGCATCTTTCTCTTCTTGGGTAAATTCAAAGAAAATAGTTTGGGTCACGGGTAATGCTAACGTTCTTGTATCACCTAAATGAGTGGCACAAATAATCAGTTGTAGTTGATTGATAAATAATACTGGATCAATCGATTCAGACAAAGTGAAACTCACGATCCCACCCGTACCATTATATTGCTCAGACACGAGTTGATGCTGCGGGTGTGTCGGTAATGAAGGATGATATACGTGTTCCACTAGCGTGTGTTGCGCTAGACACCTGGCAATTTGACTCGTGTTCTCTTGGATCGTGGCAAAACGCATCGCCAGCGTTTCTTGGCCGATTAGAATACTGCTTGCTGCTTCTGGACTCAATGTCGCACCAATGTCTCTTAGTCCCTTCTTGCGCAATTGCGTGAGTCCCCATTGAGCTGTATCCGTAACTTGATAGCGCGGATCGATATGTGGATAAGACGTCCAGTCGAATTTGCCCATGTCCAACACTGCCCCACCCAGTGCTTGACCATGCCCAGCGACGTATTTCGTCAACGACGTTACCAAAATATCAATGGGTAGCGTAGCAAAATCAGCCATAACGTGTGGTGTCATTGTAATATCGACCATACTCATGACCCCTTGCGCTTTAGCCCAGGACCCAAGCGCATGCATATCAGGCACTTGCGTCAACGGATTGGCCAATCCCTCTGTAAATAACAAACGAGTATTAGGCTGTTGTGCGTTTTGTACTGCGTCAAGAGAAGTGGGGTCAACGAAGCTCACCGCCACACCAAATTCACTTATTTGTTGAAAAAAACTTCGCGTATTCCCGAACAAAAACTGACTGACAATGACATGGTCACCCTGTTTGAGAAACGCCAACATAAAGCTGCTGATTGCAGCCATACCCGAGGCAAAGGTAACGCACCCCAAGGCTTGATGCTGCTGCGTTAGCACGGCTTGTAATGCGCTGGCTGTTGGACTGGAGGAACGACCGTATACATGTGCCATACGTTTACCTTGAAACGCATCAACAATGCCTTGCGCATCAGGAAAATCAAATAAAACAGAATGTGATACAGGAGCATGCACAGCGCCATCAGGATGGGCATTTGACATGCGATCAGCGTGAACTAATTGTGTATGGGGATGGTATGTTTTCAAGGTCTATCTCAGGGTAAAATCTGGGCACAACAAATAGCATATGTGCAACGCATTATTGCATATAGTCTAACATATTAAATATTTTTGTCTGTTGACACTATAGTCTGTTTTGCAACACCATATATAAAGTGCATATAATGAGTCAAAGACAAACAGGACTGTCAAGCCTAACCTATGTGTATTTTATTCATTGCCGTCGAGCAACACCCTGAATATCCCCTTATTATTGCTGCTAATCGCGATGAGTTTCACGCGCGATTGACCTCACCCTCACATTTTTGGGCAGAAGGATTTTTAGCCGGCAAGGACGAACAAGCCGGTGGTACATGGATGGGTTTGAGTAAAAATGGTCGTTTTGCAGCGCTGACCAATATTCGTGCGCCTAGCCGTGAGCGCTTTGATGCCAAAACACGGGGGGAATTAGTCGTACAAGCTCTGCAAACAGACGATGACGATGCATTTACCGCACACTTACAAGCGAGTGCCGAACACTACAATGGCTACAACTTGGTATATGGTAACTTACACGACTTGCACGTATTTAATAGCCACAGTCTAGAACACCACACACTCAAGCCCGGTGTTTACGGTTTGTCTAATGCCAAATTAGATACGCCATGGCCAAAAATCCAACTGGGCGTTAATGCTCTCAATTTAGCTTGTCAAAACCCATTTGGCTTGGCGCATGACACCCTCTTTAGTATTTTGCGCAATGGCGACAAAGCCCCAGACCATTTGTTACCCGATACCGGCATTGCCAAACCATGGGAGAAACTGCTGTCCTCTATTTTTATCCAAAGTCCTGACTATGGCACGCGCAGTTCGACTGTCGTCACCGTGGACCGGCAACAACACGTGGTGTGGTTTGAGAAAAGTTTTAATGCAAATGGCGAATTAACCCATACCGTCAAAGAGCACTTTAGCGTCTAAAAAAGTGGTCTAAACTGCCTTATTTACTAATTACAATTCCTTGAATTAATGGCATAATCGTGGGGTTTTTATCAATTAACTAGGAATCCCTCGTGTTTGAAGTTTTACCTGCGCTTGCTCCCGATCCCATTCTTGGCTTATCTGCTGCATTTAAAGCAGATACTAACCCACATAAAATCGACCTTGGTGTCGGTGTATATAAAGACGAACAAGGCAATACCCCAATTGTTAAAGCCGTCGCAGAAGCACAAACTCGTTTGCTGGCAAGTGAAACCTCAAAAACCTATATCACACCACAAGGTGTACAAGGGTTTATCGATGGTATGCTGGAGTTACTCCTTGGCAAGGGCAACCCTGCTGTAGTAGAAGGTCGAGTGGCAGCAGTACAAGCCCCAGGTGGTTGTGGCGCGTTGCGTATTTTGGCTGAACTACTCAAACGTTGTAATGACAACGCCAAAGTATGGGTCTCAGACCCAACTTGGGCTAACCACATTCCATTGATTGGCAATGCAGGCTTAGCATTAGAAACGTATCCGTATTTTGATAAAGCCACAGCGAGTATCAAATTTGACGAGATGCTAGCGCAACTCAAACAAGTACCAAAAGGCGACATTGTGTTATTACATGCGTGCTGTCATAACCCAACGGGTGCTGATTTGACCCAAGAACAGTGGCGTGCAGTGGCCGAAGTTGCCCAACAACAAGGGTGGTTGCCGTTCATTGACAGCGCATACTTGGGTTTTGGTGATGATTTAGAAACCGATGCTTATGGCATGCGCTTGATGGTAGAGTCAGTGCCAGAAGTGATCATTGCGGCCTCCTGTTCGAAGAACTTTGGCTTGTATCGTGAGCGTGTCGGTTTAGCCGTCATGGTCACCCAAAACACAGCGATGCAACCGATTGTTCAATCACAAATTCAAGCGATTGCCCGTGGTATTTACTCCATGCCGCCTTCATACGGTGGTGCGTTAGTGGATATCATTTTACATGATGATGCACTGCGTCAAATGTGGGTCGATGAAGTTGATGCAATGCGCAACCGCATGCGCGACCTACGTGCTATGCTGGTCACCAATTTAGCGGCTCACGGGGCGCAAAAAGACTTCAGTTTTGTTAATCAACAAAAGGGCATGTTCTCGTTCTTGTGTATTACTCCAGAACAAGTCCAAGCTGTCCGTGCTGAGCACAGTGTATATTTTGTTGACTCATCACGCGTCAATATTGCAGGGATCAACCAACAAAATGTAGAAACCCTTGCTAAAGCCTTGGTGAGCGTTTTATAAAAGACGTGCTTTAATACTGCGTTTATTGAAAAACCAAAGCCCCGAGTTGCCTGAGCAATTCGGGGCTTTTTTGTGCTAAGCAGTTACTTCTTGCTCTAAAGTAGCACGACAGCGTTATGCCAACATACCGCCATCTAAGGTCATGCAATGTCCATTCATATATGACGCTTCGGACGATGCTAACCAAACAATCGCAGCGGCCACCTCATCCACTTGACCCAAACGATGCATCGGACTAGCACCAATGATAGAACGTTTACCCTTATCATCCATCTCATTTAAGACGCGTTGTACCATAGGCGTATCAATAAAACTGGGACAAACGGCATTAATCCGGATCCCCGCACGCGCATACTCAACCGCAGCTGACTTGGTTAAACCCACTACTGCGTGTTTAGTCGCTGAGTAACCAGCAATCATTGGCGCGGAGCGCAAGCCTGCTACCGACGCTAAGTTTATGATACTACCCTGGCCTTGTTGTAGCATATAGGGCAATACGGCTTTCATGCAGTACCAAACGCCTTTAAGATTAATATCAATATTTTGCTCAAATAACGCGTCATCGGTTAAGTGTAAAGGACTCGGTGGATACTCAACACCTGCATTATTCACGGCCACACTAATATGGCCTAAATGCGCTTGGGCTTGGGTAAAGAACGCCTGTACCGCCTCTTTGTCACTGACATCACAGTTAAAAAAAGCCATCGTTTCAGCGCCGTATTCCGCGTTCAAGCGCTGTGCAAGGGCGTGTCCGTCATCAGAATTAATATCACTGATCACCACGCGATAACCGCGCTTAGCGAAGTGCTCTGCTGCGGCAGCACCGATACCTGAGGCTCCCCCGGTGATCACAACTGTATTTGACATATTCACTCCTAAAACCACTGTGGTTGCATGCTGTGACACGTGTTATCACCTTGCATGAGTATCGTTTGATACGTGCTAATTTGCGGTAATTCCCAGTGCATGAAATATTGTCCTGCCATGCATTTACCGCGATAAAAATCAGCCTGTTCTTCATTATCAACAGATTGCAATGCCCTTTCGGCAGCGTTGATTTGACGCAGCCACTGCCATGCGACCACCACCGTTGCCAAAACTTTCATAAAGGCCTCTGCATTGCTCAATTGAATGGCTTGCTGGTCTGATTGCAAATCAGCGCCTAAACGTCGAATAAGTTCTGGCAAACTAGCCGCATGTTGCGTTAATGCGGCCGCCGCAGCTATGCCATACTCACCCTCTGCACGTTGGCACTCGCTATGGATTTTTTGTACTAGTCGTTGCAGCGGGACTTGTTGATGTTGCCACAATTTTCTACCCAACAAATCCAAAGCTTGAATCCCATTTGTCCCCTCATGAATTGGATTGAGACGATTATCTCGCCAAAACTGCTCAGCCAAGTATTCACGGGTATAACCAGATCCACCTAATACTTGGATCCCAAGATCATTTGCTTTAGGGCCGTATTCACTCGGCCACGCTTTGATAATAGGGGTTAATAAATCGAGTTCTTGAGCCGCTTCCAGACGTGCATCTTCGCTTTCAGCTGTATGCATATCATCGACCAATCTAGCCCCGTAAAAACACAACGCCATCCCCCCCTCGCTGTACGCTTTTTGAGCGAGCAACATACGTTTTACGTCGCCATAGTGCACAATGGTTTGCCCACCTTGCAGTCGGTCTTTGGCGTACTCTAGTGAATACTGATAACCACGATAACCAATCATTGCAGCTCCGAAACCGACGCCTATGCGTGCTTCATTCATCATCATGAACATATATTGCAAGCCTTTATGTGGCTCACCCACGAGATAGCCATGACAATCATCGTGCTCACCAAAGGTTAAAGCCGTTGATGTTGTGCCGCGATAGCCCAGTTTGTGAATTAAACCTGCCAAGGCGATATCGTTGCGCACTAATGCGTCAGGTTCACCCCGATATTTAGGTACAATAAACAAGGAAATGCCTTTTACCCCAGCAGGGCCTCCAGGGATTTTGGCTAAGACTAAATGCACAATATTATCGGTTAATTCATGCTCACCACCTGAAATATATAATTTAGATCCTTTGATTCGATAACTGCCGTCGTCTGCTAAGGTCGCTAAAGTGGTGATGTCGGCCAGTGATGAGCCCGCATGCGGCTCTGTGAGCGCCATCGTGCCAGAGTACTGCCCGGCCAACATGGGCTCAAGATAGCGTTGTTTAAGCGTCTCGTCAGCACAATGCTTGATGACATTAGCTGCAGCGGTGGTTAAAAAAGGATAAGCCGTTGTACTGGGATTGGCTGCCATAAAATAGGCTGAACAGGCCGTCATCACTGTTTCAGGTAATTGCATGCCACCTTCTGCAAAATCATAGCGCGCGGCAATGAAACCAGCCTCTGCAAACGCCGAATACGCCTGCTTGACTTCAGGTATCATATGCACTTTGTCGCCGTCGAAGGTTGGTTCTTGTTGATCTGCCACGTGGTTGTGGGGCAAGAACTGTGCTTCGGCCATTTTACGTGCTGTCTCCAACACAGCAGCAAATGTCTCTCGCGAATGTTCGGCGAAACGGGGACGCTGAATTAATGCCTCAGTATCCAGGCACTCGTATAATTGGAAGAATAGTTCACGTTCAGGAACCAACATGCCACACCTCGTTATGTGTATGTAATAATCACTCGATTGTGACACAAAGCCCCATGGTTATTTATCACTTTTTTGAATTCACACAACACACTCAAATCAATCGGAAATCACACTTCAACTCAAAGTCTCAATGACGTGATGGTTAGCATTTACTAGCCATCTGAGTTTTTCGACTCTGTGCATATTCTTTGGAGAAGAAGGCTTTTAGATCGTCAAGGATCAAATACAGTGAAGGAACGAGTAACAAGGTGATCACGGTCGCAAATAAAATACCAAAGGCCAAGGAAATCGCCATTGGGATCACCACTTGAGCTTGTAGTGAGCGTTCAAAAATAATGGGCATCAGCCCCATAAATGTCGTGAGTGAAGTCAAAATTATCGCTCTGAAACGTTGCGCACCAGCATTGAGCGCAGCATCAATCAAAGACATGCCCTCACTGCGAGCGCGGTTGACAAAGTCAACCATGATCAAACTATCGTTCACCACGACGCCAGATAAAGCAATGATCCCGCAGATTGATAACACACTCACCGGCATGCCTAAAACCAAGTGACCAATGATCGCACCGACAATACCAAAAGGAATGACCGACATAATGATCAGCGGTTGCGAGTAAGATTTGAGCGGAATGGCCATCAAGGCATAGATCGCAAACAAAGCAAACAAAAAACCCTGCGCCAATGAGAAAATCGCATCGCTTTGCTCTTTTGAGTTGCCCTGTAACTTAAATTCCACACCCGGATATTTTTTCAATAATTCCGGCATCGCTTTCGTTACAACATCTCGGATAACGGTGTTGGGCTCCAATACATCCTTGTTGACTTTGGCTGTTACGCTGACCGCGCGCTTACCGTCTACACGATTAATCGAGGTATACCCTTGTCCAATCTCAATATCAGCTACTTCAGCAAAAGGAAGCTCTTGGCCATTGGGCGCACGCACACGCATCGTTTCTAAATTACCGATCGAATTGCGCTGCTCTCTGGGGTAGCGCACCATCACACGGATCTCTTCCTCATCGCGTTGTATGCGCTGAGCTTCAGCGCCATAAAACCCATAGCGTACTTGTTGAGCTAAGGTAGCTAAGGACAAGCCTAGTGCTTCGCCCAAAGGCTTGATATTAATTCGGATTTCGTCCGCCCCATTAGCAAAACTATCATTGATATCAGAGACCCCTTTGTATTGCTCCAAAAAGGTTTCGAGTTCTAACGAGACAGCTCGCAGTACAGCCACGTCCTTACCACTAAATTCAAAGGACAGATCGGATCCACCACCGGGACCGCCCGGCGCACCAATATTAAAGTTTTTCACGCCTGGAATTTCGGGAATAAACGCGCGCCAACGTTCATTGAGTTCATCGTCAGTAATCGTGCGTTCTTCTCCTTTTGATAACTCAACAAATACCTGTCCACCTAAGGGGCCTTGCGAAAATGCGATCGAGTGTTTGACTGCCCCTTCTCCGGTTTCATCGATAAGTGCTTGATCCATTTTCTCCAGTGAAGTCATCAACGTACGGATGGCTTTATCGCGTTGTACAATGGATGAACCTTGCTCTAATTCAACACTGGCAAACATAAAATCAGATGGGATCGTTGGGAAGAATACAAAGCGCACAATCCCCCCAGCAAACAAGCCTATCGTTATGATAAACATAGCGATAAACGTCGCCAACGTTGTGTAGCGATTGCGGATCGCTTTGCGCAAAAAGGGGATATATTTATCAGTGATAAAGACTTTGATCCCTTCGGCAAACACGTCGCGAAAACGCTGTAGACGGTTAGCTTTGCTCGGATCGTATGGCTCCAATTTCATATGCGCTAAGTGCGCTGGTAGAATTAATTTGGATTCAATTAAAGAGAAGATCAGACATACAATCACCACCCCTGCTATGGTTTTCCAAATCACGCCAAACGTGCCCGATACCATCATCATGGGCGAAAATGCCGCAATCGTTGTCAGCACGCCAAAGGTTGCAGGCATGGCAACGCGTTTGACACCCCGCACAACGTTATCCACTGAGTGACCGTGCTTGTCGATTTCGGAATAGGCCGATTCTCCCATGATAATGGCATCATCGACGACAATCCCTAGCACCAGAATAAATGCAAACAAGCTGATCATATTGATGGAGACAGACAAAAACTCCATCGGTAAAAAGGCTAAGGTCCCCAGAAAACACACTGGCAAGCCCCAAATTACCCAAAATGCCAAGCGGATCTTAAGAAACAGCGATAACACCAAAAAGACAAGCAAGGCACCAAAGCCCATGTTTTCAAGCATCATGTTAAGGCGGTCAGCCAAATAAAATGAGCTATCTCCCCATGTGTCAGCTTGGATATTGGGTGGAAAATTGGGCTTTTGTTGTTCGATATATGCATTCACCGCTTTGGATATTTCCAGCGCATTTTGATCCCCCACTGCGCGCACTCGAATGCTGATGGCAGGCTTACCATCAAAATAAGCCAAATTGTTATCTTCTACAAAACCATCATTGATGGTTGCCACATCCCCAAGTAGGACACGCGAGCCATCGGGCCGAGTGACCAAAACCAAACTGGCAAAATCGAATGCATCATAGGCTTGGCCTTTAGCGCGCAATAAAATGTCGCCGTTGTCTGAACGTATAGACCCCCCTGGCACATCGATGGATGAACCGCGTACCGCACGGACAATTTGGTCAAAGGTCAGATTGTATTTTTGCAGTTGTAATTCAGAGATTTCAATTGAGATTTCATAGGGACGATCGCCCACCACAT
>JBEVCF010000116.1:0-3631 GCA_040514355.1 Glaciecola sp. | reverse complement strand
GACATCAGAGACGCCAGGGAGGTTAGCAATATCATCGCGAATAGATTTAGCAAATTCTTTTAATTCGCGTTCGTTTGCATCACCATACGCCGAAATCCACAGTACATCTTGAGGCGCTTTGACTCGATAAACAACGGGTTTTTCGGTATTGGCTGGAAATGATGGAATAGCATCAACCTGAACTTTAACTTCGTCAAGCAGTAGTTGCACGTCATAGTCATCTTCCACTTCAATAGTCAAAGAACCTAAACCTTCCACTGAGCGAGATGATAATTTTTTGATCCCCTCTAGATCCTTCACCGCTTCTTCTAGTTTGAGGACAACGCCCTCTTCTACCTCTTGTGGAGCGGCACCAAGATAAGGTACTTGTACGGAGATAATATTGAATTCAAAAGTAGGAAATACCTGTTTATGAATTTTGATGGCACCAAATACCCCACCTACCAGTAAAATCCACATCAGTAGGTTGGCTGCCACGTTGTTGCGAGCAAACCATGCAATAATGCCTTTATTGGTATCGATCGCTTGCATATTAAACTCCTGTTACGGCAGCATTAGTAGATGGCGTAGGACTATCTTCTGCGAGCAATCGCACAGGCATACCATCATACGCGTTGGGCACTGCACTGACCGCAACCTTATCGCCTGGCGCCAAACCTGCGCTGATGTAGACATACTCATCATCCGCGCGTTGCACTTCCACATCTTTAATGGCGATTTTGTTATCTGCATCGACCGTGATCACCGTGCCATCAAGACGCACTAAATTGCGTGGTAAAACAACCATATTGTTGGCTTGTGCACCGGTGATCTCAGCACTGACAAAACTGCCAAAGCGCAAGATATGCTCCGCTTGACTATCAGCGCGTTTATAAGGATCGGCCACCTCTGCAACGGCATAAATTACGCGAGCTTGGGCATTCATTACCCCTTCATCACGGGTTAATTTGGCTAACCATTGCGTTTGTTTTCCTCCTACTCGACCACGTAAAATAACTGAGCCGTCTACCGCACTGCTTTGGTCTAAATATGCTAAGTCACCATCTGTCAGTGGCAAACGCACTTCGGCATAATCAGTTGAGACAATCGAGGCCAATACCATACCGGGGCTGACAAATTGACCGATGTCCACCTGTTTGCTCTGCACCATACCATTGTAGGGTGCACGGATCACCGTGCGTTCCAAATTGCGTTTGGCACGTTCAAGATTGGCTTTTGCCGCCTTTAAACTAGCCAGTTCACCTGCAATCTGTGGCTTGCGCAAGCCCAACTCCGGCGCCTTCCCTATATTCACACTGCGCCATTCTTCAGCGGCGACTTTGCCTCGTGCCACTTCGGTTTCATAACTAGCTGTGGCTCTAGCCACTTCTGCTTCGGCCAGTTTGACATCGGTTTGACGGTCCGCTTGCTCCAGAGTAACTAAGACATCTCCAGCCTCAAACATCCCACCATTCACAAACACGTCAGATACCGATTCGATGATCCCTGATACTTGCGTGGTTAATGCACTTTGAACTTTGGGCTTGACCTCACCTTGTGAAGACACGCGATATACCACATCTTCTAAACTGACTGGCATAACTTCAACGAGAAACGTTTTGTCTTCAATTTCTTTTTTTTCTGGAGCGGGTTTTAAAATGATCATCACTGAAGTCGCAATAATCGCGACTAGAATGATTAAAAAAGGTAAACCAACGGATTTCAACGCTTTCATACTCTGCCAACATAATAAATTTTCTCATGTAAAATGATACGCCGTTCACTTGAGTGAATAAAGCATTGAAGCGCTTAAAAACATCACTGTTCTGTTAGAAAATGTTTCTGCTAGAGTAACGACAGGTCCGTACAATAAAACCAAAACATAAAAAAAGCCACAGTGTCATCCACTATGGCTTTAAGTCTGAATGCAATCCTTTATAACTGGCTTTCTAACTCAGGTAGTACCGAGAAGAGATCGCCGACCAAGCCATAATCAGCCACTTGAAAAATAGGCGCTTCTTCATCCTTGTTGATCGCGACAATGACTTTTGAATCTTTCATACCGGCTAAATGCTGAATGGCACCGGAAATACCCACAGCGATATATAATTGCGGTGCCACGATCTTACCGGTTTGTCCCACTTGCATATCGTTGGGGACGAAGCCTGCGTCTACTGCTGCACGCGATGCACCAATGGCCGCGCCTAATTTATCAGCAATGCCGTTTAGCAAAGCAAAATTGTCACCGTTTTGCATTCCACGTCCACCTGAGATAATCACCTCAGCGGCGGTTAGCTCTGGACGCTCACTTTCAGTCAATGCTGCTTGTACAAAACGCGACAAAGTGTTTTCTACCACCACATCACACGCAACGATATCGGCCTTCCCTGCATTTGCAGCCGCATCAAATGCTGCGGCTCTCACTGTAATAACCTTGAGCGGATCACTACTGTGCACCGTTGCAATAGCATTCCCAGCATAGATAGGACGCACAAATGTATCGCTGCTCTCAATGCCAATAATATCTGAGATTTGCGCCACGTCTTTGAGCGCTGCGACGCGTGGCATAAAGTTTTTGCCTGTTGTCGTCGCAGCAGCCAAGATATGGCTATACCCATCGGCCAATGTTACTACTAAGGCGCTGACGGCCTCAGCCAGTTGATGCGCATAAACAGGCGCATCAGCCACCAGTACCTGAGACACTCCGCTAATATTGGCGGCCTGCTCTGCTACGCTTTGACAATTCTCACCTGCAACTAAAACATGTACATCTGAACCAAAAACTTGCGCGGCATGCACGAGTTTGTTTGTTTCTGGTTTTAAAGACTGATTATCATGTTCTGCGTAAATTAAAATACTCATGCGATCACCTTTGCTTCATGTTTTAGTTTGTCAACGAGTTCTGCTACATCAGCTACTTTTACGCCGCCTTGGCGCTCTGCAGGTGGTGTTACCTTTACAATACTCACTGTGCTAGTTAGTGCGACACCCAAACTATCGGCCTCAATCGTGGCCACCGGTTTGCGTTTGGCTTTCATAATATTGGGTAGTGAAGCATAACGCGGCTCATTCAAACGCAAGTCGGTCGTAACAACGGCAGGCAGTGTTAGCGCAACCGTTTGCAGACCACCATCAATTTCACGCGTGACATGCACGTGGTTATCTTTGATTGCAACTTCAGACGCAAAGGTTCCCTGCCCCATATTCGTCAAGGCCGCGAGCATCTGCCCTGTTTGGTTGTTGTCTGAATCAATAGCTTGTTTACCCAAAATTACCAAATCAGGCGTTTCCTGCTCCACCACCTTAGCCAAACACTTTGCCACTTGTAAGGAATCGAGTTGCGCATCCGTGTTGATATGAATACCGCGGTCAGCTCCCAAGGCTAGCGCGGTTCTAATTTGTTCGACACAGGCTGTGTCGCCAATTGATACCACAATTATTTCGGTTGCATGCCCGGCCTCTTTGAGACGGACTGCTTCTTCTACCGCAATTTCACAAAATGGATTAATGGCCATTTTTACATTGGCCAAATCAACATTGCTGAGATCGGATTTTACTTTGACCTTGACGTTGTAATCGATAGCGCGTTTGACAGGTACTAAGACTTTCATGTGGGCCTCGTATGAATAATGATGTATGTTTTATATAAACG
>JBEVCF010000115.1:5118-6266 GCA_040514355.1 Glaciecola sp. | reverse complement strand
TAAATGGCGAGGACGGCAGGATTATCTCGGGCTCCTGCCCTCGTCGCTACGCGATGCGCATACGCGCAATGCTAATTCGTTCCTAACGAATTAGTCGAACTGCTGCGCAGGTTCTTCATCCTGCAATTAACATAGTTTGATTGATTAAATGGCGAGGACGGCAGGATTCGAACCTGCGACCGTCTGCTTAGAAGGCAGATGCTCTATCCAGCTGAGCTACGCCCTCGCAGTGGGCATAATAAAAATATGCTGGGAAATAATGGTCGGTGAGACAGGATTTGAACCTGCGACCCCTTGGACCCAAACCAAGTGCGCTACCAAGCTGCGCCACTCACCGAAGAAGAGCGCGCATAGTACCGATTTGCACCGTTTAGGTCAACGGCTTTTTTGGATCTTAAACCAATAACTTAACTTTACTCTAGCGATTGTTCAGATATTAATCAAGTCCCTGATGCTAAGAAAATATATTGTTAGGATCTTTGGCAAATTGACGGTGATGTGAAACAATATACTCATGTGAAATAAAAAGGTTTTTCCATGCAAGCGCATCTGATCGATGGCAAAGTCATCTCCAAACAAGTCCGACAGGATGTCGCCACTTATGTTCAACAAGCTGTTGCAGCTAATAAGCGTCCACCTGGTTTAGCTGTAGTGCTCGTAGGCAGTGATCCTGCTTCCCAGGTTTATGTCAATAACAAACGTAAAGCGTGTGACGAAGTAGGCTTTGTATCAAAAAGTTATGATTTACCGGCGTCTACAACACAAGATGAGTTACTCCAATTAGTTGACCAACTGAATGACGATAGCGATATCGACGGAATACTCGTCCAACTGCCACTCCCTGCTGGCTTGAATGCAGAACTCATTTTGGAACGTATTCATCCGCATAAAGACGTGGATGGGTTTCACCCTTATAACATTGGACGATTGGCACAACGCATCCCAGCACTGCGTCCTTGTACGCCGAAGGGGATCATGACGATGATTGAATCCACTAAGCGCAATATCAAAGGCTTGGATGCAGTTATTGTCGGCGCGTCCAATATTGTCGGACGTCCCATGGGCTTGGAGCTATTATTAGCAGGCTGTACAGTCACTACCTGCCACAAATTTACAAAAGATTTGAAAAGCCATGTCCAGCGCGCTGA
>JBEVCF010000115.1:0-5108 GCA_040514355.1 Glaciecola sp. | reverse complement strand
TTGCTGTTGGCAAGGCTAATTTTATTCCAGGCGAGTGGATCAAAGAAAAAGCGATTGTCATTGATGTAGGTATCAATCGCCTTGAAGACGGTTCACTAGTCGGTGATGTCGAGTTTGACAAGGCAGCAGAACGCGCGGGTTGGATCACGCCAGTACCTGGTGGTGTCGGTCCAATGACAGTGGCGAGTCTCATTGAAAATACGCTTGAGGCGTATGTCGAATACAGTAACGTATAATGCCCTCTGCTGAGCAAGCTACGCGGTATTGGTTAGAAACGATTGTGATTGGGCAAAATTTTTGCCCTTTCGCACAAAAACCTTTTGTTCAAGATAGCATCCGTTTTGCCACGCTAAGCTCAGCCGACCCCGTGCAAATGCTGGCTTTCGTACAAGCAGAAGCCAAGCGCTTAATTGACACGCCGGATATTGAAACCACCTTGTGTATTTTTGATACCACGCAGTTATCTTTTTATGACTATCTAGATCTGGTGGATTTAGCGAATCACGCATTATATGAGGCTGAACTAGAAGGTGTGCTGCAAATTGCGACCTTTCACCCTGAATATGTCTTTGCAGGAGAGTCCAAAGACGCGCCGAGTCATTTTACCAATCGCGCGCCCTACCCCATCATACATTTGCTCAGAGAAGCGTCTTTGAGCAAAGTGTTAGATAATATGCCCGAATCTCATACTATTCCCGAAGACAATATTGCGCGTGCGACGCAGTTAGGTATTGAATTTTTCCAAACTCATTTGGAGCGTGCCCATGACGTGGCAACTTGAGCCGCTTGGATTCATTCACACTCCGTTTACCGAAAAATTTGGGATCCCTCGGCAAGGGATCGCATTGCATGACGTTCCTGGCAAAATCATCCTGTGCGAACCTTATGATGATCTCAATGCGTTTCGTGGCATAGAAGCACACAGCCACTTGTGGTTGTCGTTTTTGTTTCACGCCAATGCCCAAGCAACTAAGCGCTTTCACCCTACCGTCAGACCACCACGTCTAGGTGGCAATGAAAAGTGCGGTGTATTTGCAACACGCAGTTCATTTCGACCCAATAATCTAGGCATGTCCGTCGTACGCCGGGGGCCACTTACACGACACAACGGCCAAACCATATTAACCGTATACGGCGTAGATATGCTCAATCAAACCCCCATAGTCGATATTAAGCCCTATCTTCCTTATGCTGATAACATTCAGGCTCATACGTCACTTGCGCCAGAGGCACCTCGAGCCGAGTTACAGGTAAAATATGTAACCCATGTACAGCAACAACTTACATTATTAGTAAAGGCCTATCCCGATTTAATCAAAATCCTTGAAACGGTTTTGAGCCATGACCCTCGTCCAGCATTTCACAGTGATGCACAGTACATCTTAGCGCATCCCAATAAAACCTATCACGTTGCCTTGTACGACTTAGATATACACTTTTCTGTGAACCAAAACACCGCTTTGGTATTGGATATTAAAAGCCAGTAGTTTTTGCTTTAGCATCAATGAACTTATGCTAAAATATCGCGCATTACAATGTTCTAACTAGTGAAAGCACGATGCGTACTTCCCAATATTTACTCTCTACCCAAAAAGAAACACCAGCTGATGCTGAAGTCGTTTCCCATCAGCTTATGTTGCGCGCGGGCATGATCCGCAAAGTCGCAGCAGGTTTGTATAACTATCTACCAACGGGTTTGCGCGTGCTCAATAAGATCGCGAACATCGTGCGTGAAGAAATGAACAAAGCTGGCGCGATTGAAATACTGATGCCTGTCGTTCAGCCTGCTGATTTGTGGGAAGAGTCTGGCCGTTGGGAAGAGTATGGCCCTGAACTATTACGCATCAAAGACCGTCACCATCGTGACTTTGTCTTGGGTCCAACTCACGAAGAAGTCGTCACGGCGTTGATCCGCAACGAAGTGAGCAGTTACAAGCAATTACCGTTGAATGTTTATCAAATCCAAACCAAATTCCGTGACGAAGTGCGTCCGCGTTTTGGCGTGATGCGCGGTCGTGAGTTTACGATGAAAGATGCCTACTCCTTTCACTTAACACAAGCGTGTTTACAAACGACTTACGACAAGATGTATGAAGCGTACTCCAATATTTTCACGCGTATCGGTTTAGATTTTCGTGCGGTTATTGCAGATACTGGTTCTATCGGGGGTTCAGCCTCGCATGAGTTCCACGTATTAGCCGAATCAGGTGAAGATGATATCGCATTCTCTAACCAATCTAACTATGCCGCCAATGTAGAGATGGCCGAAGCATTGGCGATCACCCAAGCTGAAGAAGCGCCTGCGGATTTAGAGAAAGTCTCTACCCCAGAACAAAAAACAATTACTGAAGTAGCGACGTTTTTGTCTTGCCCAGAACATAAGACGGTAAAAACCTTAATTGTTAACGGCGTGACCGATGACAATGGTTATACACCTTTGGTGGCCTTAGTGTTACGCGGTGATCATACTTTAAACGAGATCAAAGCGGAGAAGCATCCACTGGTCGGTAGTCCGTTTGCGATGGCGGATGAAGCGCGTGTTGAAGCAGAACTAGGTTGTAGTTTTGGTTCGATTGGCCCTATTGGTTTGTCTATTCCCATTGTGGTTGACCGTTCTGCCGCAACGATCCCCAATTTTATCTGCGGCGCAAATGAAAACGACGTGCATTACATCAATGCAAACTGGTCTCGCGACGTAGCGGAATTCAGTGAGTTTGATTTGCGCAACGTCGAAGCCGGTGATGTCTCGCCTGACGGTGAAGGTACATTAGAAATCAAACGCGGTATCGAAGTCGGACATATCTTCCAGTTGGGCAACAAATACTCCAAGGCGATGAATTGTGGGGTGTTGACCGAAACCGGCAAACACGAAACCTTAACCATGGGCTGTTACGGAATCGGTGTGTCTCGCATTATGGCGGCTGCCATTGAGCAAAATCACGACAAATACGGCATCAAATGGCCGGATGCGATTGCCCCGTTCAAAGTTGCGATTATCCCAATGAACATGCACAAGTCACATCGCATCAAGGAAGTGGCAGAAAAACTCTATGACGATTTATTGCAGTTAGGTGTTGAGGTGCTGTTCGACGATCGCAAAGAACGCCCTGGTGTCATGTTCAACGATATGGAATTGGTCGGTGTCCCTCACTCGATTGTGATTGGTGAACGCAACCTAGACAACCATGAAGTTGAGTACAAAAACCGTCGTACAGGTGACAAACAGATGCTAGCTATCGACAGTGTTGTGGAGTTTATTAAAGACTTATAAGCTCCTTCCCAGCTTCAGACTCTCATTAAACAGCCGGTTTTCCCTAAGTTCTCCCCAAAGCTATAAAACCGGCTTTTTTTATTTTTGCTATGCTTGGGGTCATTTATACGGAAATATAGGTTATTCATGCCAAAGCCAATCATAGGAGTCTTATGTATTTGTGCTTGCCTCTGTCATCTAGGCGCAGCTGTAGCACAAACAACGGCCACTACGGTCGATGAGAAGGATGCTCAATCATCTCCCCTCCCCAAAGTCGAGCAACTTAAGCGAAGCATTACCCGCAACGTGTATGCGATATTGGATAATCCTAAAGCACCGTCTATCTTTGATGAGAGAGAAAACCAAGAACAACGCTTACTGGATAACCCTTTTGCTTTATCGCAGTATCGTCAGAACTATTTGTTACCTCTGACGTATGCGACAAGTCCTAATGATTTGGCATTGGATACGACAAACACTCAAACCGTCGATAACTTTGAAGCGAAATATCAAATTTCCTTAAAGATGCCGGTGTGGGTAGCTGAGGGTAAAAAAAGTGGTCTGTTCTTTGGTTTCTCGCTTGTGTCATTTTGGCAGGTCTATAATGATGAATTATCGAAACCCTTTCGAGAAACAAACTACGAACCTGAGATATTTTACCAATGGCAAACCGATTTAAGTGCGTTGGACATGCGTTTTAATTCGATTGCCATCAGTCTCAACCACCAATCCAATGGCGCATCCGGCGCATTATCTCGCAGCTGGAATCGAATTGTTTTATCCACATTTTTTAGTAGCCAAAACGCCGCTTACTACCTCAGAGCATGGTATCGTCTACCCGAAGATGACAAAGTCGATATCAACGATCCCTTTGGCGATGATAATCCCGATATCTTAGATTTTATAGGGCGTGCAGAACTCGGCTTTGCGGTGCGTTTAGGGCAGGATTTTAAACTCCTCACTAAAATTCGTAACAACCTGAAATTATCTGAAAACAGAGGTAGTATCGAAATGAATCTAACCTACCCGGTTGGCGATCGCTACGATGTTATGATCCAATATTTTAATGGCTATGGTGATTCGCTGATCGACTACAATCGGCATCAGCAACGTGTGGGGCTCGGCGTACAATTGCGGTTTTTGTAACTAAGCGAAAGTAGGATCACCGTCTTTCTTTTATCGCGATGCGCTTGGCTTTCACCGCGCCTCGCTTGAGCATGGCTTGAGGCGCAATTTGATATAAGTCGCCGTTGCGGCCAACGAGTTGTGAGTTCACCCCCATCTCTTTTGCTATTTGTGCATGCCTCGCTAAATGCTCAGCTTCTCCATGAGTGGGAATAGCCATTTTGGGTTGGACCCAATGGTACATCAGTTTTAACTCTTCTTCATTGGGATGACCCGAGGCATGAATGGGCATATCAACATCATTCGCTTGGATCACCTCAACGTGCATTGCTTCTAAGCGCAGTACCAAATTTTGCACGGCTTGTTCATTACCTGGGATCACAATGGTACTGAAAATCACCCGATCGCCGGCCTCTAAATCGACTTGTGGATGGTCTTGTTTGGCCATCCTGGATAATGCAGCCCGAGGCTCTCCTTGGGATCCAGTGGCAACCGCAAGGACTTCATGTTTAGGCAGGTAGCCGGTATGGCGATGGTCGATAATTTTACAATCATCTGGCCAATACCCAGTGCGTCTAGCCACAGCAACCATGTTTTTCAATGAACGACCGTATAACGCCATATAACGCCCTGTTCTAGCCGCGACTCTGGCTAAGGTAATCAAACGGGCAATATTCGAACCAAAACAACTCACAATGACGCGTTTTGGCGCAGTGTTAACATAGTGATACAA
>JBEVCF010000114.1:0-6279 GCA_040514355.1 Glaciecola sp. | reverse complement strand
GCACGCCTGGAAAGTGTGTATACGTTAATAGCGTATCGAGGGTTCGAATCCCTCTCTCTCCGCCAAATTTATTAATTAAAGCGTTGTTTTAATTAATAAATTTATAAAAAACAAGCCAAAGACCGTCAATAAAGCCGTCATCACTAAAGGCTGCACATATTAAACTTAATCCCTCGCTGGTGTGTGTTTTTTAATCACAACATCAAGCCCCTATTTTATAGCACTGTCCAATAATAGCTTCTGCCCACGAGTGCTTATCTTTTACATATGGGGTAATGAAGTTAATTAACTCGTCATAATTATGACCTTCTCCCCAAAAATAAAACCATGACTTCGATGAGATTTCCAATAAAATGTATGCAATGGAGATCGAATCATGAAGAAGCGTTATACCGAAGTGGACTGCCCCCGCTTTTTATGACACTCAGCAGCCTCAATTTGAGGCTTGTTCAAACTGTTCTGGACTGATACCACCTAGATACGTATGTCGTCTAATTTTATTGTAGAACATTTCGATGTAATCGAAAATATCCGCTCGTGCTAAGTCACGAGTTTTATAGATACGTTTTTTGATACGCTCTTTTTTTAAACTGCTAAAAAAAGATTCTGCGACTGCATTATCCCAGCAATTTCCTTTTCGGCTCATGCTTGGCATTAAGTTATGTTCACGACAAAATCGGTGCCACTCATCACTGCCATACTGCGATCCTTGGTCTGAATGCACCAATACCTTGGCTTTGGGTTTCCTGCGCCAAACAGCCATCAGCAGCGCATTCAGCACAATGTCTTTGGTAATGCGTGACTGCATTGACCAGCCAATCACTTTGCGTGAGAACAAATCCACGACCACTGCCAGATATAACCAACCTTCGTGAGTGCGGATATGTGTAATATCCGTTACCCAGGCTTCATCTGGCGCCGTAGGATTAAACTGACGCTGCAACCGGTTGGGAACAACAATGTGACTCTCACCACCACGATGACGTGGCCTGCGATAGCCCACCTGAGCCTTCAGATCTTCTGAGCATTACTTCAAACAGCTACGTATGATAATAGATTCCCCGTTTAACACGCTATTTACTCTCTATTGCATATCGACTCAAAATTAGTGCAACAATGTTCTTGGCAATATTCTTTTTAGCCTCGTCACTTAGCGCATCTTCAATTTTAAAAAGCTGTGGCCAGAAACACTGCCCTTTTACCAAACTGTCTATTTCATTCACCACGTATTTAACATCATCAAAAGCCAATCTGCCATCAGCCTTTGCATCATTGAGCCATCGATGCATGGCCGTTTCCTGAGCTTTTAACTGCGCTACTTCGTCTTTGAGTTTATCAGGTTCATAAAAGAAGTAGCCAATCGCTACACGGGCTAAATCAAGATGACTTTCACTTACCATAAACTCGATGTCTTTGAGAATGATGCTTTGCAGCTGTGTATCGAGAGGTTCGTTAGGTAAGTAATGCGCTGTGATATTCATTATGGCACTTTGCCACTGCTCGGTGACAAGATGCATAACTAAATCTTCTTTCGTAGAAAAGTGATTATACACAGTACGCTTAGACACATTAGCCAACTCAGCAAGCTTATCCATGCTAGTACCTTTCACGCCAAATTCTTGAAACGCTTGCGTCGCTGCTTGAATAATCGCTTCGCGTTTTAAGTCGCTAAGGGTTCGTGTATTGCCAGCCATTGGTCTACTCTCTTAATCATATAAAACTTCTTTTTACACCGACCAGTTTACTTTTCAATGCAGATGAACCATAATGCACTCGCCAGTTTACTTTTGTATTAGCATACTATAAGGCGTACAATGTTTGCAACGTAGGTTGTTTTTAAATGCAACGATACTGGTTATCTATGTTCAACATATTACTAATGGATGGCATACGACTATGTCCTTGAAACACTACTCACATACTCTAGCGCTAAGTCTCTTTTCTATTTCTATTTTTATTTTCACCGCTTGCTCACCTGAAAAAGCTCAGCAGCAACAATCGGAGGTAGTGCGGCATGTGAAGTTTGCTGAAGTCTCACCTATTCCCAATTTTGACGAATTTACGTTTCCTGCCGTCGTATCTGCTGTGAAAACTGTTGATTTGAGTTTTGAAGTCTCTGGCCGATTAATACAAACCGATTTAGTTACCGGCAGTGATATCACTAAAGGCAAGCTGCTTGCCACAATAGACAGAAAGCCCTTTGAGCGCAGAGTTGAAGAGTCTAAAACCAGATTAGAACAAGCAAAACGAGAACTCGATAGAATTGAAAAAATGTTCGCACAAAATTTGGTATCTCAAAGCGCACTGGATTCGGCAAAAACATCCTATGAATTATCTGTTATTGACCTTAAAAACGCAGAACAAGACTTAAGTTATACTCGGCTTTACGCGCCATTTGATGCGAAAGTATCCCAACGTCTTGTAGAAAATAACAGTTTTGTAAAATCAGGGACTGCTATCGCCCGTTTGCAAGATGTGTCGAAAATCTACTTTAATATCAATGTGCCAGAGCGCTTACTTACCGCCAACATAGGGCGTGGCATTAAGCAAGCGAGTGCCACATTGGCGACAAACCGCAGTCAGTGGTACCCAGTAACTTATGTTGAGCATTCCACACAACCGGACCCCGTATCTCAAACCTACGAAGTAGTATTCGCCATGGAGCCTCGAAAAGAATTACCACTCACTCCTGGTGCTCGAGCAGTGGTTAAAGTAAGCCTTCAAGGTAGTTTATATTCCGACGGCTTAGTCGTGCCAGTGAAAGCACTAGTCGGTGATGAGAACGATGGCTTTGCCGTTTGGGTACTTGATGACAGTCTACAAACAGTGAAACAACACAGCGTTGATGTCAAACATATCGAGGGGGATATTGCTGTAGTAGAAGGGCCAATTTCACTTGGTCAAAAGGTGGTTGCCGCTGGAGCAGCACAAATGCGAGAAAACATGAAAGTGCTTCCGTATAAGGGAGAAAAATAAACCATGGATATCGCCCGCTTTTCAATCGACAAACCCGTAAATGTTTGGCTGATGGTCATCATACTGCTACTAGGTGGTGTGCTGGCTATGACCAAAATTGGTCGACTTGAAGACCCTGCTTTTACCATCAAACAAGTTAAGATATACACTGCTTATCCTGGCGCTAGCGCGGAAAAAGTTGAACGTGAAATCACAGAACGTTTAGAAATCGCTATTCAACAAATGCCCCAATTAAAAGAAGTGACTTCAATATCTTCTCCAGGGCGTTCTGAAATTACCGTAGAGGTAAAGAGTACTTACGATAGTGATGTGTTACCTCAAATTTGGGACGAATTGAGGAAGCGCCTTCACGACACCGCCAGTTCGCTGCCCACGGGCGCTCAAGACCCCGTAGTATTTGATGACTTCGGTGATGTTTATGGGCTTTATTACGCTCTCAGCGCTCCAGATTTCGACACCCATGAGTTACGTGAGTTTGCCCGAATTATTCGTCGAGATTTACTTACCACTGAAGGTGTGGCAAAGGTCAACGTAACCGGTATTCAAAAAGAGCAAATTGTTGCTTACATCAACCCATATCAACTCGCTGGGTTGGGTATTTCTTTCCCAGATTTGACCTCATTGTTCCAAGACAATCTTCGACCATTCAATGGTGGGCGCGTAAAGGTGGATGAAAAAAACGTGCGCTTGATTGTCAAGCGTGCACCAGACAGATTAGATGAAATTTCAAATCTATCACTGGTGATCCCTGGTACAAACCGTTCTTTGCGTGTTGCTGATGTTGCGACCTTAAAACTCGAACCTGCTGATATTCAGCCTGTATTAGTGCGATATAACGGTGCAGAAGCCCTTACGCTAAGTGTGTCAGCATTAACGGATGTGAACATCGTAGATGTCGGCGAGCGAGTAAATGCAAAAGTGGAGGCCCTGCTCAAACAACTTCCAGTTGGTATTACCCTGACTCCCATTTACGATCAAGCCTCAGTAGTTGATGATTCGGTGGACGGCTTTATCAATAACCTTGTGATGTCTGTGGCCGTGGTAACATTAACCTTGTGTTTATTCATGGGATGGCGCTCTGGGGTTGTGGTAGGCACTGTATTACTTGTTACCGTACTCGGTACCATCCTCATCATGTGGTTGATGGATATTCAGCTTCAGCGTATTTCATTAGGGGCAATGGTCATCGCCATGGGTATGCTGGTCGATAATGCAATAGTGGTAGCAGAAGGCATGATGCTGCGAATGGCAACAGGTGCCTCAGCAAAAGATGCAGCCAGCTTCATTGTTAAGCGCACACAATGGCCGTTATTAGGCGCAACCATAATAGGTATTGCCGCCTTCTCTGGCATTGGTTTATCTAACGATGCAACCGGCGAGTTCCTTTATTCATTGTTTGCCGTAGTGTTGGTTTCATTGATGATCAGCTGGATACTTGCCGTAACGTTGGTCCCCGTATTAGGCGCACATTTTTATCGCAAGGGCATGTCGCAATCACAAAGTGATGCGCCCTCCGCTGCACAACAGTGGTTTAAACACACACTTATCGGCGCACTGAAACTGCGTTGGGTAACCATTGCAGCACTCCTCGTTATTACCATTGTTGCCTATGGCAGTTTTGGTATGGTCAAACAAGGGTTCTTTCCACCATCAAATGCACCGGTATTTTTTGTGCACTATTGGGGGCCCCAAGACCGCGACATTCGCGCGACAGAGCAAATTGCCAAAGAAGCAGAGAAACGTATTTTAGCGCTGGATAATGTCAGTGCCGTAACCACATTTATTGGGCAAGGTGCTGATAGATTTACGCTGACATACGCGCCAAAAAGCGCTAATGAAAACTATGCATTCTTTATGGTCCGTGCCAGCGAATTAGAGCACATTCCTGCCATTCAACGTGCATTAACCAGCAAGCTAAGTGATTTGGATTTAGATGCCAATTTCTATATGGAGCGCATGCAATTTGGTCCAGGCTCAGGCGCTAAACTCGAAGCGCGTTTCTCAGGTCCAGATACTGAAGTGTTACGCCAACTAGCAGAAGAAGCCAAAGCCCGTTTATTTGAAGATGGTCAGGTGATTGATGTTCGTCATAACTGGCGAGAGAAAGGGTTTGCAATAAACACACAGTTCGACAACTACAATGCGGGAATTGCTGGGGTTTCGCATTCAGATTTTAGTCAAACCGTACAGTACGCAAGCAGTGGTGTGAAACTGGGCACCGTGCAAGATGGTGATTATGCCTATAATATCATGGCAAAAATGGGGAACGCCGATGACACGGCTCTTCAGTCTATTCGCGAGTCTCAAGTATGGTCTTCTCAGCAACGTCAGTATATTCCTTTTACCCAGGTATCACATGGCTTAGACCTTATGACTGAAGAGCTGCGCATTCATCGCAAAGATCGCCTGCGCACCATAACCGTTGAAGCAGAGCCTGGCGAACATGAAACCGCAGGCAAAGCGCTGGCGCGTATTCGCCCGTTAATTGAAGATATTGATTTGCCTGCGGGCTACAACCTTGAATGGGGTGGTGAGTTTGAAAGCGCTAGCGAAGCTCAACAGGCCTTAGGTGCAGGTTTACCCGCTGGTTTCTTAGTGATGTTCATTATCTCGGTGTTATTGTTTGGCCACGTACGCCAACCGCTTATTATATGGCTGGTTGTCCCCATGGCGGTAGTAGGTGTAGTCACGGGCTTGTTGTCTACTGATATGCCATTCGGCTTTATGTCGCTACTGGGCTTTTTGAGTTTATTCGGGATGCTGATTAAAAATGCCATAGTACTTATTGAAGAAATTGATCTTCAAATTGAAGAAGGATTGGCAATAAAAAGCGCCATCGTTGAAGCCACACTAAGCCGCGTCAGACCCGTAGCACTTGCGGCCGTGACAACTATATTGGGGATGGCTCCATTGTTGTTTGATGCTTTTTTTGCCGATATGGCTGTGACCATAATGGGCGGACTCACATTCGCGACAATTCTAACGCTTATTGCCGTTCCCGTTTTATATAGCCTGCTATTTAAAGTAAGTTATAGAAAAGCCTAGCAGCTTCTGAATAAATGTAACGTTAATTTGGCGCTTGCTCGATACGCTCTATCACCTTTGATAAAACGCTCGTCAAAGGTGCTAGCGCCATTTTAGCGTTTTGCTTCTACCCTTTTCTGTATAAACTTCATCACATTTCGCCACGACACTATACCCACTGGGTGATAATGTATGTCGACTATGGGTATGCACGATATCTGTAGTCCCCCCGAAAAAAGAGAGCAGTTTTAACTAGAAAATTCCGCTACACTATTAGCA
>JBEVCF010000113.1:0-6284 GCA_040514355.1 Glaciecola sp. | reverse complement strand
GTATTAAATAAGGGACCATCGAGTAATGCTGTCGCGGCGCCTAAATGTAGCACGGTATCTTTATCAATTAGCGTTTGTTGTTCAGGACTTAAAACCAGTTCCGCATCTGCACCGCGGTTAAAAATAAAATCTCGTTCCCCGTCATTGGCAAGTGACACAAACGCCAAGGTAGTAGGTGTTGCAGTGTATTGGATGTGCGAGACATCTACGCCGTATTGCATAATTTCTTTAACCAAAAAATGACCAAACGCATCATCTCCCACGGCACTGAAGAACAGAACATCTCCACCTAAACGACCGACCGCTGCAGCAACATTTGCAGGTGCACCTCCTGGTTTCTTAACGAACTGTTCACCGGTGATTAAACCCGCATCAATATCCGTGCAAACGAAATCAATTAACATTTCTCCTATACACACCACTTTCATTATTTTTCTCCATTGCGATATCACCATCTAAAGATAGCCGTTTTTGACAAAGTTATTAAAAGAACATTTTAATCAACACACACAAACTTAATCGATTAAGTTTGTGACACTTTACATGAATTGAGGTTTTTTTGTCCAGTAATTACACTTGCGTTCCTACCTTATTTATTTAAACATTACGATTTTTGTATGAGATAACGTATGTCAAACGTTGCACACATTTACCGGCGTGCCTGCCTGGATATCTTCCCCCTATGTGTGGCAGTTATGCCCTGGGGTATATTATGTGGCTCTTTGGGGATCCAAGCTGGCTTGGATATTTGGCAAGCGCAAGCCATGTCTTTGTTGGTTTTTGCAGGTGCCGTACAACTTTCTGCGTTGGGTTTGTTTGCTAGTGGTGTCGGGTTAGGGCAGCACCTCACGTCCTCCACAGTAATCAGCGCTCGCCATCTTTTATATTCAGCAGATATGCGTCAACATGTGCTTAGCTTGCCTTTACACTGGCGTCTATCATTGGGATTTTTATTGACCGACGAAATGTATGCAGTGTCCGTTGCTCATACGCAAAAAACCGGTTTTTTTGATAGGCATTATGCCTTGTTTAGTGGGTTCACATTTTATGTGTTGTGGAATGTCGCCACGTGTGTCGGGATCATTCTGGGTAATCAGGCTGGTGATCTAACTGAAATCGGGTTGGAATTTGCCATTGCTGCGACGTTTATTGCGATTGTGATCCCACTCATCACGTCTATCCCTGTACTGGTATGCGTCCTCACCAGTGCGCTTAGCATGAGCATGTTGACTTATTTAGGCATCGAACAAGCACTCTTACTCGCCACGGTCATTGCAATGTGTATCGGCTATGCAGTCGATGCTTACATGACTCAAGCTACCCCTTCCCAGCAACCCGACGTAAACAAGGATAACCAAATATGATGACATGGTTAGCGATTGTTATGATGGCCTGTGTGACGTTTTCGGTAAGGTATTTTTTCTTGGCTAAGAGCATGCCTATCCGGATCAACGACACCATGAAACGTTTCTTACGTTTTTCTGCACCTGCGGTCTTAACGGCATTGACGATCCCGATTGTGTTATTTCCTGCAGGGAGTCTAAACCTTGCTCCAGACAATCCTTTTTTACTAGGAGCATTACTAGCGATAAACTTAAGTTTGACCCGCTTAGCCACTATATGGGTGCTGATTATCTCGATGAGTGCCTTTGTGTTTTTGCAATGGTGGTTATAAATATCTTCGGTGATCCGAACTGCGAGAATTGTTCTATTCTTTATCTCAAAGACGCCCCGTCCAATTATGTGCGTTTATTTGTCGCCAATCATCTTAATGACTACGCAAAACACCACCCCGATCTGGTTAATCGCATCACTCAAAACTGGTGGCTGCCCGCTAACAAAGCTCGTCAAAAATTAACGAAACACGCATGTCGCACCTTGTTAAAACAAGGACATCCCAATACGTTGGCGCAGTATGGCAATGATTCTCTATATTTTTTTGTGTAGTCAGTAAGCGCACACTTTTATTTAGCAAGACGTTCTGAGAGAGCCTCTAAGTCTAAACCCTTGGTTTCAGGTAGGTACTTCAAGACAAATACCAAACCAATCAACGCCACTACCGCGTAGCTCATGAAGGTAAACGCAGCGCCATAGTTTGCCAATTCCCAGGGGAATATAAACTGGACTAGGAAACTGCACAAGCTGTTGAATACAGTAACAACAGAAATAGCGACACCGCGCACGCTGTTAGGGAATATTTCTGAGAATAAGACCCACATAACCGGTCCAAGTGACATCGCAAAACAGGCCACAAACATAATGATCCCGACTAGAATCAGCGTGGGGTTGAGTTGTGTGGCTTGCTGCAAAATCACCCCTTCATTGTTCAACGCTGTTTGTTCACCAAGCGCCGCTTGTAAGGCTTGTTTAAAGTCGACATCATGGGTAAATGTTTTATCTACCAAAGGTGCGAACGCGGCTGGTTCTAATTCTGTTTGGGCAACGATCTGAGCGACGTTTTGAGCATCCAAGGTGTAAGTCGCTTGCTTAAACCCATACGCACATAGACTCATGCTGAATATAATCCCTGACAAACCTATCACGAGTAGCGGTTTACGACCAAAGCGGTCAATTGCCAAAATGGCGACAATCGTAAAAATGACGTTGGTTAATCCTACGCCAATGGCCTGTACAAAGGCAGCATCAGTGCCGATCCCGCTCTGTTCAAAAATGGTTGGCGCATAGAAGAAAATCACATTGATCCCGGTGAGTTGCTGAACAATGCCAATGACTAAACCTATCAGCAATGGCAAACGCAACTTTGGACTAATAATGAGGCTTAATTGGGCTTTTAGAGACAGCGTTTTTTCACCCAAAGAAGCTTTTATTGAGGTCAACATAGCTGAAGCATCTTTTTCGCCTAAGGCTTGAAGTGCACGTTTGGCATCTTTTTCTCGATGTTGGGTAACGAGCCAGCGCGGCGTTTCCACAATGGTGAACAACAAAATACACCACAGCAATGCAGGAATGATTTCAAGGCCTAACATCCAACGCCATACATCCTGTGGGGCTGATAGGGACAGCAACCATGACTCGGGCGTTTGGCTCAAGTTTAATAGCCAGTAATTGGTAAAATACGAAGCAGACAAACCAATGACAATATTAAATTGGTTGATCGATACCAATTTACCGCGATGCGTTGCTTGACTAATCTCCGCAATATATAAGGGGGCAACCATCAGTGAACAAAACGCTAAGCCACCGAGTAAACGGGCTACTGCCAGCATATAAAAGTTCACGGCCAAGGCGGAAGTGATAGCCGAAATCAAATATAAAATTGCGACCCACTGCAATACGGTTTTGCGACCAAACTTATCACTGAAGCGTCCCGCAAAAAACATCGCCACCAAAGCGCCTAAACTAGGCGCACTGACCACCATGCCTTGTTGCCATGCATCGAGAGAAAATTCAGTGGTAATAAACCCAACAGTACCTGATATCACCGACGCATCAAAACCAAAAACAAATCCACCCAACGAAACAATAAAGGCATACACAATGACGTTTGGTGACATACTGTTCATATTAATTTTCCTTAAGGGACCGTCGTTGTACAAATTCAGGTGTAAAAACATTCGTGATGGCAACATCACAAGGCTGATTATAGACTTCTTTCAACACCCATTTAGTCGCCATACTGCCCATTTCTGATACGGGGTTACCGATGGTAGATAAGGTCGGATAGGTATAACGAGCAAAAATCAAATCATCGAAACCAACAATGGACAAATCATCGGGTAACGCAAAACCCAATTCTCGGGCGGTAAACATTGCACCGGTTGCCATTTCGTCATTACCACAGACCACTGCAGTAAAGTTTGGGCAGCGTTCATATATACTTTGGATACCGCGTTTACCACTTTCTTCTTGGAAGTCGCCGGTTTCGACTAAATCCGCATTATATGTAATTCCTGCTTCATTTAATGCACGCTTATGTCCAGCTAAACGCAGCATGGCATCTTCTTTAAACGCAGGACCGGAAATATAGGCAATTTCACGGTGACCAGCATCAATAACCGCTTTTGTGGCTAGGTAACCACCCATTTCATTATCAACCGAAAAGCAGCGCTCAGCAATTGCATCAATTTTGTGATTAATGAGCGAAAAGGGGACATTGCGTTTTTGTAATTCCACTAGATAGTGGTCACTGATAGCATCGATATGCAAGATTAATGCATCGCAACGACAACTTAACAAAAATTCAATGGCTTCTTCTTCTTTGGCTGCATCGCTGTGCCCAGCGGTGATAATGGCGTGTTTCCCTGCATCACGTAGCTCTTTTTCCACGACCGAAAGCATATTACTAAAAAACGGACCGCTTAATTCAGAGACTAACACGCCAACGCGATTGGTGCGATTTGAAGCGAGTGACTGGGCAATCGAATTAGGTGTATAACCCAGCTCCTTCATTGCTCTTTGAACTTTTTCGAGTGTTTTCGGACTGACTTTGACATTGCCATTTATCACCCTTGACACAGTTGCGAGAGAAACGTTTGCGTGCTCCGCAACTTGATAAATGGTTGCCATATTTATTTCTATCCTAGCATCGTTGTTTTTCTGGATTCTAGCATAGATTGATAAGCGTATGCGCTATCTTTCCAAATTCGTCGTTGGGTAGGGTAATCGACATAAATCAAACCAAAGCGCTTGCTGTAGCCTAGGGCCCACTCGAAGTTATCTAGCAAGCTCCATGCAAAATACCCTTTAATGTTCACACCCGCTTCCAGTGCTTTATCGACGGCAAGCAAATGTGATTGGAAGTAAGCAATGCGATCTGCATCATGGATTTTGCCATCCACCAACTGGTCAGGCATCGCTGCGCCGTTTTCAGTGATGTAAAGATCGGGCAAATCATACTCTTTGTCCAAATCAATCAACATCTTTGAAAATGCTTCGGGTACGATCTCCCAGCCCATTTCGGTCAACCCTTCAGGTGCCGGCGCAACGTGTTCGTACCATCCATTACCATCACTGCGATACACATTACGGGTGTAGTAATTCATCCCCATAAAATCAATAGGCGCAGAAATTAACGCCATATCACCATCTTGTATCTCAGGTCTATCCTCTGGAGCGAGGTGATTGATGACTTCCGGATACTCACCCTTTAACACAGCATCAATGTACCAAGTAAACAAATATTGCGTTGCTAATTCAGTAGCTTCTATGTCAGCTGGAGAGTCTGATGCTGCATAGCCTGGGTGAATATTTAATACAATACCATGTTGGGCATGTGGACAATTTTTACGTAATATTGGCAAGGCAAGGCCATGCGCTAGTAACAAGTTGTGGGAAGCTTGACGCCCATTTTTCCGTCCAGTTAATCCTGGTGCATGTACTCCTGCCTCATAGCTCAAATGGCCAGCGCAAAAGGGCTCATTAAGAGTCGTCCATGCGTCTACTTTATCACCCAAGCGCTGCGATACAATATCGGCATATGCAGCAAATGCGTGGGCCGTATCTCGGTTTAACCACCCACCCTGATCTTCTAGATGTTGTGGTAAATCCCAATGATAAAGCGTTACAAATACTTTTTTACCAAGTGCTTTGACCTTATCTATCACTGCCTCATAAAAAGCTAAACCCGCTTCATTGAGGCTACCGTCTTGATGTAAAACTCGAGGCCATGCAATAGACATCCGATAGGCATCAACATTTAATGCTTGAATATGTTCGACATCTTCTTCCCATCGATGAAAGTGGTCACACGCGATATCGCCATTACTCTTATCCAAAATATTCGGACCAGTGCAAAACGTATCCCAGATATTTTTTTGTCGTAAGTCACGGCCACCCTCAATTTGAAAAGAAGACGTGGCTACCCCAAAAATAAAGTCGGGCTGTAACATTTTTGATTGTTCTGGTAATACGATTTTTGACATGATTCTCGTCATCTTAAGTTTTGTTCTATCCGTAGCGCATTTTTTTCAAAAAAGAATGTGATTATGATTATTTTATGAAAGCGCTTTCATTATGTTAATTTAATGTTTATAATTTTAAAAATCAAGTACTCTGGAGCATTAATTGTGGCTTTTAATACAACAACTCAAAACATGGGCACATCGAGCCCGCAAAGTTCATACCGTTTTGCCTTAGTGGCATTGACATCACTTTTCTTTATGTGGGGATTCATTACCTGTTTGAATGACATTTTGATTCCTTACTTAAAGGGGGCTTTTGAGCTCAACTACACGCAAGCAATGTTGATTCAATTTTGTTTTTTTGGTGCATACTTTTTAGTATCTATACCTGCAGGGCGTCTGGTTTCTAAAATCGGTTATCAA
>JBEVCF010000112.1:0-22087 GCA_040514355.1 Glaciecola sp. | reverse complement strand
CAATAATTGCTTCAAAGGAAAACTCATGGAAACGTTAGATAAAATCAAAGAACAGATTGCGGAAAATCCGATTCTTTTATATATGAAAGGCTCTCCCAAGCTTCCTAGCTGTGGTTTTTCATCACAGGCCTCACAGGCATTGATGTCATGTGGTGAGCAATTTGCTTATGTGGATATTCTACAAAATCCCGACATTCGCGCAGAACTTCCTAAATACGCCAATTGGCCAACCTTCCCACAACTGTGGGTAGAGGGCGAGTTGATTGGCGGTTGTGACATTATTTTAGAAATGTTTCAACAAGGCGAATTACAAGAACTGATCAAAGCAACAGCTGCAAAATATCCTAGCGATAGTGCTGAATAACGTCAGCCACATTGAAGTCAAAGTATCGCTGTAAGCGAAAAAAAAGGCGACCCCAAGTCGCCTTTTTTAATGTCAGTTAACTTACACGAATGAGAGAAGAATAAATTAACTCACATTTTTAAAATGATGGTCCAGTTGTGCCTAATGCATCCATGTATCTATAAATCGCATAACCACGATTGTATGCACTTAACCATATTTATGTGTAATGATAATAGTTCTCATTTTTGATAAAAGCAAATATTTTTTATTTTTTGCGGTTGATTATTCAATGTTAAACCTTATATTTAATACTGACGTAACAAAGAGCTGTTACATAACACAATAAAAAATTTGGAGAACCATATGAGTGTTTTAGTTGGTCGCAAAGCCCCTGATTTTACAGCGGCAGCCGTATTAGGCAGTGGTGAGATTGTTGATTCTTTTACGCTAAGTGAAGCAGTAAAGGGCAAAAAAGCGGTTGTATTCTTTTATCCGTTAGATTTCACATTTGTTTGTCCTTCAGAATTGATCGCATTTGATAAGCGTCTAGAAGAATTCACCAAGCGTGGTGTAGAGGTCATTGGTGTGTCTATTGATTCGCAATTTAGCCACAATGCATGGCGTAACACAGCGATCAACGATGGTGGTATTGGTCAAGTTGGCTATACGCTTGTTGCCGACGTCAAGCACACTATTTGTCAGGATTATGATGTAGAACATCCAGATGCGGGCGTTGCTTTCCGTGCGTCTTTCCTAATTGATGAAAACTTTGATGTGCGTCACCAAGTCGTTAATGATCTACCATTAGGCCGTAACGTTGATGAGATGTTACGTATGATTGATGCGTTAAACTTCCACCAAGAGCACGGTGAAGTTTGCCCTGCAGGTTGGCAGAACGGTGATAAAGGTATGAGTGCGACGACTGAAGGTGTTGCGGCATACTTGTCAGAGAATTCAGACAAACTATAAGCGTCATACTCTGTGTTGATGCATAGTGATTGAGATGTATCAACTACAGTTTGAATGTTTAACAAACCTGATTTTGCTATTGTGAAATCAGGTTTTTTTGTGCTTGCTGGTTTTCTACTCTGTGGCGCTTGGGGGAGTTAAGGGCCAGCCACCTAATGCACGATAGTGATTAACCATATGACAAAACAATTCAGTCGTTTTTTCGGCGTCATATAATGCACCGTGCGCTTGCTTTTGATCAAACGGGATCTGAGCGGCTTGGCACGCCTTAACTAACACCGTTTGGCCAAGCGTCAGGGCGGCCATAGTGGTCGTATCAAAGGATACAAAAGGATGAAAAGGAGAGCGTTTTTGTCCTGTTCGAGCGAGAGCGGCATTCACAAAGCTCATATCAAACATAGCATTATGTGCCACAATCACAGAACGTTGACACTCGGCGACTTTTTGCGCTTTGCGTATGCCCTTACACAACGCTTTAAATGCCTCATTTTCAGAAATAGCCCCGCGCAGTGCACACTGAATATCAATACCATTGAAATCGAGAGCAGCTTGTTCAATGTTGGCACCAGCAAACGGTTCAATGTGATAATGAAAGCGCTGGTCAGGTTGTAGTAAACCTGTGCAAGGATCCATCTTAACGGTCACCGCGGCGATTTCTAGTAACGCATCAGTATGAGCATTAAACCCTGCGGTTTCCACGTCGATGACAACAGGGAAGTATCCTCTAAAACGGGTATTGATATGATGTGGCATTGTGGTTTGGGATACTCCTGACGAAAAATCTTATTATCTCAATCTTTCCCTCAACAAGCTAGTATCCACTGGGTTTAATAGAGGTATCGTACATTTTCGTTTAAGGTAATTAGCGTTTTTGTTTCTTGACTGCTTGTTTTAGCACTTCGTTAATAAAACTTTTGCGTCCATATTGGCGTGTAATAATACATTTCTCCAACGAGAAACCCCTTGCGGGACAGTATTCTCTGCCATAAAAAATAATCTGTAGGTGCAAGTCATTCCATTTTTCTCGAGGGAATAAACGTTTTGCATCGCGCTCGGTTTGTTCCACACTTTTGCCGTTCGATAACCCCCAGCGATACATCAGACGGTGAATGTGAGTATCGACAGGAAACGCTGGTACACCAAAGCCTTGTGACATGACCACCGAAGCTGTTTTGTGACCAACAGCGGGCATCGCCTCAAGGGCTGCAAAATCTTGTGGCACTTCACCGTTATGTTGCTTGATGATCATATCTGATAAGTGCCAGATCCCTTTGGATTTCATAGGTGATAAGCCACAAGGGCGGATAATCGCTTGAATTTCTTCGATGCTCAGTTTGACCATATCATACGGATTATCGGCTTTGGCAAACAAGGTTGGCGTAATTTGATTGACGCGTTCATCGGTGCATTGCGCAGATAACAAAACTGCAATGAGTAACGTGTAGGGGTCTTTGTGATCAAGTGGAATAGGGACTTCAGGGTAGAGTTCTTCTAGGATTTTGATAATGGCCGCGACTTTTTCACGTTTGCTGATGGTGGCGCTCATGCTCAATTCCTTATTGTTTTCTAAGTAGTGGTTTTGGCACACTTGAGGTTGGATTAAGGGGCGTTTTCTTCGAGTGTGACTCGTGCCCGTTCTACCACTTTTTGCGTTTTCGGTGCAAATTTAGCCTCGAGTTTAGGGTGTAGAATATTCTTTAAAGCAATAATCAATCCCATCCCGATAAATGCACCTGGTGGTAAAATGGCTAATAAAAATGACTGCTCAAATGTAAATACTTGGATCTCGATAGCATACGCCCAGTCACCAAAGAGTAAATGCGCACCGTTAAACAACGTACCATTGCCCAATAATTCACGCAGTGCACCGAGTAATACCAATACTAGGGCAAACCCCAAGCCCATGATGAACCCATCATAAGCTGAAGCTTGTACTGGGTTTTTGGAGGCAAAGGCTTCTGCGCGACCGATGATGGCACAGTTGGTGACAATCAAGGGGATGAAGATCCCCAAGGTCAAATATAAATCATAGGTAAACGCATTCATCAACAATTGTACCACCGTGACAAATGCTGCAATGACCATCACAAAAATAGGGATGCGGATCTCATTGGGAACCAGCGTTCGAACTAAAGATACAGTCATGTTGGAACCCATCAATACGAGTAAGGTTGCTATACCCAAACCCAAACCATTGATCGCAGTTGTCGTGACTGCTAAGAGTGGGCATAAACCCAGTAATTGCACTAACGCCGGGTTGTTATTCCACAACCCTTGCCACGTTAAGTCTTTGTACTCTGGGCTCATGCGTTTGGCTCCTGGCTATTACATGTATTGGGGGCGGAACGAAATAGTTCCGCTTCTGCCTGGACGTATCTGACGGTCCGGTAAATTGCTTGGGTTAGGGCGCGCGGTGTGATGGTTGCACCGGTAAACGCATCAAATTGGCCGCCTTCTTTGCCCACCGTCCACATCATTTGATTGTCCGGGGTCACGCTTTGGCCTGCAAAATCCAAGATCCAATCGCTGATCCGCACATCAATTTTATCCCCTAAGCCAGGTGTTTCCTGATGTTCTAACACACGTACACCGGTCACTGTTTTTAGATCTTGTGCCAATCCAACTAAAAAACGGATATCGCCGCTGTAGCCATTTGGCGCAACTGACTGAACGGCAAGCGCAGTCAGCTGTTGCTGTGCATTTAAACCGCGATAGGCTTTGAGTCCGGTTTTGTTACCCGTAGCTGCTGCAGTAGGTAACACCATGCAGTTGTGTTGCATTGCATTGGATATCATATCGGCTTCGACTACTTCAAAAATGACTTCGAGTAACTTGGCTTGTTTTTGTTGTTCAATCCGCTGCTCGGTCAAGGCAAAGGTAAGCACAATCGCCAAAGTCGTTACAATGGCAAAGGCGCCTAAAATCGCAGCATTGCGACGGCTGCTTACAAACGTTTCACTGAGTTTCATGCGCGATGTCCATATGTGCGAGGTTGCGTATAGTAATCAATTAATGGTACGGCGATATTCATAATGATCACAGCAAAGGCGACTGCGTCAGGATAACCGCCAAAGGTGCGGATAATAACGGTCCAAAATCCAATCATAGCGCCAAATATAATCCGTCCTTTGTTGGTGGTTGAACCAGAAACAGGGTCGGTCACAATAAAAAAAGCGCCAAACAATACTGCGCCGGACAAGAGATGATACAACACCCCACCTGATGCATCAGGTAATAACATATTGAGTATTAGAGCAGTAACCACTACTCCTGCAAGCATGGAGACAGGCATATGCCAGTTAATCACTTTACTCCACAGTAACCATAAGCCACCCAGCGCGTAAGCGAGTGCAATCGGTGACCAACCGAAAGACCATCCCCACGTGCCTGAAAAAATACTCGAGGCCAGTGTTTCTGAATACGTTTGTCCTGCTAATAAGCCACTGCGAACGGCATCTAATGGTGTAGCTTGGGTAGAGCCATCAACTAAAGCGCGAAGTTGTGTAATGTCATAACCGGTTTGACTATAACCGGTGAAAATCACGCTCAGAGCATCGGTAAATGTGTAGGGATGGAGTGCCATCGATTGCACAGGTATCCACATTGTCATCGCCATGGGGTACGAAATGAGGAGCATGACATAGCCTGTCATAGCTGGATTGAACATATTAAACCCCAATCCCCCATATAACTGTTTAACAATAGCGATGGAGAAGAATGTACCAATAACAACCAGCCACCAAGGTGCCAATGGAGGCAAACAGATACCGAGTAGCACAGCAGTCAACACCGCAGAATAGTCACTTAATGCCGCATCAACTGATTTCTGGCGCAATTTGATAATGACACCTTCAGTGATTACTGCGGTCATAATAGCTAAGCTAATTTGGATAGCGGTGCCCCAACCGAAGTACCATGTTTGTGCAGCAATACCGGGTATACAAGCCAAACAAACCATTTGCATGACCTTTTGCGTATCACGGCGCACATGATGATGAGGGGAGCTTTGCAGAGAAAATTGCATACTGGATTATTCTTCTTGGTTATCGGGTTGTGCCTTGGTGGCCTTGGCTGCGGCTGCGCGCTTTGCTTTGGCTCGAGCCAATGCTGCTGCGATTTTATCTTTGGCATCATTACCTTTGTTTGCCATGGCTGCTTTACGCGCCTCGGCCGCTTTGCGATGTTTTTCTTCGCGCGCTTTTTTATCTGCTAACAATCGCGCTTGGCGTGCTTCGAACCGCGCTTTGGCTTTTGCTGATTTGGCTTTGTCATCGGCTTGCAGACGAATGGCCGCTTTGGTCTGACGGTAATATTGGACTAATGGAATTTCAGATGGGCACACATATGCGCACGCACCACATTCAATACAATCATCAATATGGTAATCTTGTGCTTTGTCTAACTCTTTGGCTTTACTGTACCAGTATAACTGCTGTGGTAACAGTCCAGCTGGACAGGCATCAGCACACATACCACAGCGAATACATGGTTTTTCGTCATCGATATCTGGCAGTTCTTGTGCCGCCGGCACCAGTAAGCAGTTGGTGATTTTTACCACCGGGACTTCAGGGCTGTGGACAGTAAAGCCCATCATGGGGCCACCCATAATGACCTTAGGTTGAGTTTGTCGAGTTACCTCATAGCCTGCAAATTCGAGTAAGTGCGCAATAGGGGTACCGAGTAAAGCCCATACGTTTTGCGGTTGGGCTAAGGCTTCACCAGTTAAGGTCACGACGCGTTGTACCAAACTTTTACCGTATAAAACTGCATCGGCGATAGCGTAACAGGTGCCGACGTTATACATCAGGATCCCCAAGTCTACAGGCAAGCCATTACTGGGTACTTCGGCGCCCGTTAAGACCTGAATAAGTTGTCTTTCACCGCCCGCTGGATACTTGGTTGGGACCCACGCCATGGTACAACGCGCATCATCGATACAGGCTTCAGTTAATGCTTTATACGCTTCTGGTTTGTTGTCTTCAATGGCAACAATTACCCGCTTGGCACCAGTGATATGACACAAAATATCCATGCCCTGTTTAATTTGTCGGGCATGCTCACGCATGATGCGATCATCTGAACTGATATATGGTTCACACTCAATCCCATTGATAATCAAACATTCAATCGATTTCTTGGTGGTCGTTTTGATATGCGTGGGGAAACCGGCCCCACCCAAACCTGAAATACCAGCTTGACAGATCCGCTCGAGTAAATCCACGGGTGCTATTGCTGTGTAATCTTCAATAATAGGCAGGAGTGTCCATGTATCCTGTCCGTCTGGTTCGATTTCGATGACCGTTTCGGGGATACCTGAAGCATGCGCACTGGGTGAAGTCGTAACAGCAGTGACAATACCCGATGTACTGGCGTGCACAGGGACGACAAATGGATGTGCACTGTTAGTCAACGCTTGCCCTTTAGCCACATACTCACCAACTTGGACATTGATGTTACCAGCTAATCCTGAGTGCTGTTTTACTGGGATGGTTAACTTTTTGGGCAAAGGAACCGAGGCAATTGGCGTGGTATTGGATAGCGCCTTTTGCTGAGGGGGGTGTACTCCCCCTGGAAAATCTTGCATGTGGCCTTGTTCGATTTGCGCAATGATATCATCCCACTCAAGGCTGTGGGTTGTGATTAACTCTTTAGCACCCATTAGTTCACCTGTTTCACTGCTATATCACCGACCGTACCGGCCACGTTTTTACCCAAGTTCCACTGCCAATTGGTCGGTGTCTCTGCGACGGGGATCATATCAATACAATCTACGGGGCAGGGGGCAACACATAAATCACAGCCTGTGCACTCATCCACGATCACGGTATGCATCTGTTTGCTTGCGCCAATAATAGCATCTACCGGGCACGCTTGAATGCATTTAGTACAACCAATACATTCGGCTTCTCGGATATAAGCCACTTTTTTAACATCTTCCTGGCCGTGGGCGTCATCAAGTGGTTTAGGCTCTACCCCCATTAAATCGGCGAGTTGCGCTATAGTGGCGGTACCGCCAGGAGGACATTTATTAATATCATCACCATTGGCAATGGCTTGTGCATAGGGTTTGCATCCTGGATATCCACATTGACCGCATTGGGTTTGAGGCAATATGGCGTCAATTTGCTCAACTAATGGGTCGGCTTCAACTTTAAAACGTATGGCAGAATAACCCAGTACTGCACCGAAGATTAATGCCAATACACCAAGTACGAGTAACGCGGCAATCATGAGAATTTCACCAAGCCAGTAAAGCCTAAAAAGGCCAAAGACATCAATCCAGCTGTGACCATTGCGATAGCAGCGCCCTTGAACGGGGTAGGGACATCTGCAGCCACTAGGCGCTCTCGTAAAGCAGCAAATAAAATCAAGACAAGTGAAAAGCCAAGTGCTGCACCAAAGCCATAGATAATGGATTCAAATAAGCTGTGTTGTTCTTTTATGTTTAGCAACGCGACACCTAACACCGCACAATTAGTAGTGATCAAAGGTAGAAATATGCCCAAGAGTCGATATAGAGAGGGGCTGGTTTTTTGTACGACCATTTCGGTAAATTGGACGACTACCGCAATAACTAATATAAAACTGATGGTGCGTAGGTATTGGATATCCAACGGAACCAACAAGTACGTTTCGATAAGATAACTACACAGTGAAGCGAGAGTCAGCACGAACGTCGTCGCCATCGACATGCCGATGGCTGTTTCTAGTTTGCTGGACACACCCATGAATGGACACAATCCCAAAAATTGTACCAAAACAAAGTTGTTCACGAGCACTGTACTGATGAGTAAGAGAATGATTTCCGTCATTAAAAAGCGTGTAGCCTATGATTTAATTGGCATTATTATCTTATTTATCGACTCAATTAACAATCACTACGACAGAAAAAAACAGATTAAGTGTGAACTGAGTTAATACATACGTCAGGATTTAGAGTTTGGCGATTCGTTTTTTAAGATGAGGCGTTGTGGTATTGCGATGGCTCCCCCTCCCCGACTCGAACGGGGGACCTGCGGATTAACAGTCCGTCGCTCTAACCAACTGAGCTAAGGGGGAAACGCAAAAGGTAAGTTGAAGTGGCTCCCCCTCCCCGACTCGAACGGGGGACCTGCGGATTAACAGTCCGTCGCTCTAACCAACTGAGCTAAGGGGGAACAGAGACTTTCAACGAGCGCGAATATTAATTAGCGCACGGCGTTGTGTCAATACTAATTACAAATTTTTTGTAAAAAAAGCGATATTCTAAAAATCCAATTTTTTAGAATGAAATAGAATTAAAAAAAACTAGTACACTGTATAATAGTACAGTGTGTAACAAATATGTAACATAAATATACCGTTTGTTGCGTGAGGGATTACTAACCCAAAAAATCACCTTAATGCGCCAAAACTATGTCTTAAAAGGCTTTTTTTACTTATCCACCAAACCTGTGGATAAGTATGTGTATGAAATACGCAGGTGAGATTTTGAGCAAGAAAAAAGATCACTTTTATTTTTTTGCAGAGGTGCCTTGATTTTGATTAATATCAGTTAAATCAAATACTTGATTGGTTTTTGATAAATTATTAAACACGTTTGTATGTGTGGTGCTGTTTTTTTGCTCGCTGTGAATATGTGTTTTATTGTGGCTGAATTTTGACATAAGCAACTCATTCATTGGCGCAAAAATATACAAACGGTTTTATTTTAGGCAATGTCCATTCTAAAGCATGTAATAGCAACACAAGCGTGGTAAAAAAACACGAGTATTACGCTTTGTCACTCATACAACACAAGTGTAATCGTGTTATTATGAACGACTAACTTTTAGGATGTGCACGTGACTGAATCAGCCCAACACAATCCCATGCTCGATGGGAATGTGACCACCACTCTCAAAAATATGACGATCCCCATGATTTTGGGCATGATCATATTAATGACGTTTGGTCTGGTAGACACATTTTTTGTCTCTTTAATTGGCACTGATGAATTGGCCGCCATTAGTTTTACATTCCCCGTCACATTTACTGTGATCAGTCTGAATATTGGTTTGGGCATTGGGACGTCTGCTGTGATTGGTCGTTTGCTTGGTCAACAATCATTGGCACTGGCTCGTAACACCGCCACTGCCGCATTGATGACAGTGAGTGCATCTGTCGGTATGTTGTGTTTTATTGGTTACTTGTGTATTGATATTATTTTTTCATGGTTAGGGGCAACCTCGGTGTTACTCCCACTGATCCATCAATATATGTCAATTTGGTATGTGGCAGGAGTATTACTTGCTTTACCGATGGTGGGTAACAGTGTTTTGCGTGCCGCTGGTGATACCACTACTCCGAGCATCATCATGGCTAGTGGTGGTGCGATTAATGCCATATTAGATCCTATTTTAATTTTCGGTCTGGGTCCCATACCTGCATTGGGGATCCAAGGCGCAGCTATCGCTACAGCGACAGCATGGGCCGTGGGAGTTGTGTGGATCATTACCCTATTGATCAAGCGTGAACTCATCACGCCACGTCTACTCTCTTGTTCTGAATACCGCAGCGCGGCTCCGGATGTATTAAGAATTGGTTTACCTGCCGCTGGCGCTAATATGTTAACGCCTATAGCAGCTGGGGGCGTGACCGCGATAGTCGCCGGTTTTGGTCCAACCGCCGTAGCTGCTTGGGGGGTAGGGGGGCGCCTAGAATCGATTGCGTGTATTGCGATGTTGGCGTTGTCTATGTCATTACCTCCGTTGTTGTCACAAAATTATGGTGCTCAGAAGTTACAACGAGTCAAAGAGGCATATATGGTCGCCATTAAGTTTGTGTTAGGGTTTCAACTATTGGTCTTTGGCTTGTTGTATTTATTATCAGATTTCATTGCGATGGCATTTACCACAGAATCAGAGGTCGCAACACTTATTGCGTTGTTTTTGATGGTTGTACCGTTAGGATATGGCTTGCAAGGTGTGGTTGTGTTGACGAATTCCGCCTTTAATGCCATTCATCGTCCTCTGGCAGCTTTGACATTAAATGCCCTGCGATTGTTTATCTTTTTTGTCCCTTTTTGTTATTTAGGCAGTATGTATTACGGTCTGGTCGGCTTATTTGTCGGCGCTGTATTCGCAAATGCGGTTATGGCACTGTTGTCGTTTTACTGGTTTCTACGCGCAATGCGTCAAGAAAGTCTTTTATATTCTGCGGAGCAAGGTTCTTAGTGCATGTCCAAAACGTTTTCTATTCAATCTAAATATTCCCCTGCGGGTGATCAACCTAAAGCGATTGCTGCCTTGGTAGAGGGGTTGAACGATGGCTTGGCAGCGCAGACGTTACTCGGTGTGACGGGCTCTGGTAAAACATTTACCATGGCCAATGTGATTGCACAAGTACAACGCCCTACCTTGATCCTCGCCCATAACAAAACATTAGCGGCACAATTATACGGCGAAATGAAGGAATTTTTCCCAAATAATGCGGTCGAGTATTTCGTATCTTATTACGATTACTATCAACCAGAAGCATACGTGCCGAGTACCGATACGTTTATTGAGAAAGATTCATCCATCAATGAACACATCGAGCAAATGCGTCTGTCTGCGACCAAAGCGTTGATGGAGCGAAGAGACGTGGTGATTGTGGCATCAGTATCCGCCATCTACGGTTTGGGTGATCCAAAATCATATATGAAAATGCTCTTGCACTTGCGCCAAGGCGATACGATGGATCAGCGCGATATATTACGTCGTTTGGCCGAGTTGCAGTACAAACGCAATGATCTGGCGTTTGAACGGGGCAGTTTTCGCGTGCGTGGCGATGTGATAGATATTTTTCCCGCGGATTCAGAAAAACAAGCAGTACGGGTTGAGTTATTTGACGAAGAAATTGAGCAAATCAGTTTGTTTGATCCACTGACCGGAGCGGTTGATAAAACAGTGGCTCGCACAACGGTCTTTCCCAAAACGCACTACGTAACACCTCGAGAAAAAATTCTCAACGCGGTCGAAGCTATCAAAGAGGAATTGGTTGAGCGCAAAGCCCAGCTCCTTGAGTTGAATAAACTCATCGAAGAGCAACGCATATCGCAGCGCACCCAGTTTGATATCGAGATGATGCTAGAGTTGGGATATTGTTCTGGCATCGAAAACTATTCTCGTTATTTATCAGGACGCGCGCCTAATGAACCGCCCCCTACTTTGTTGGACTACTTTCCCAAAGATGGTTTGATGATCATTGATGAATCACACGTGACAGTCTCTCAGGTAGGTGCGATGTATAAAGGGGATCGCTCACGTAAAGAGACCCTCGTAGAGTTTGGTTTTCGCTTACCCTCGGCACTTGATAATCGGCCGTTGAAGTTTGATGAGTTTGAACATATCGCACCGCAAACGATCTATGTATCTGCTACGCCCGGAGATTACGAGCTGAAGAAATCAGCGGGTGATGTAATTGAACAAGTCGTACGTCCCACAGGGTTACTTGATCCTGAAATTGAAGTGCGGCCGGTGGCCACCCAAGTTGATGATGTGTTGTCTGAGATCCACGAGCGCGTGAAAGTCAACGAACGGGTGTTGATCACTACCCTGACTAAAAAGATGGCTGAAGATTTGTCCGAGTATCTCAATGAAAACGGCGTGAAAGTGCGTTATTTGCACTCCGATATTGATACCGTTGAACGCATTGAAATCATTCGTGATTTGCGCATTGGCAAATTTGATGTATTAGTCGGGATCAACCTTTTACGAGAAGGATTGGACATGCCAGAGGTATCTTTAGTTGCTATTTTAGATGCAGATAAAGAAGGTTTTTTACGGGCAGAAAAATCGTTGATCCAGACCATTGGTCGTGCTGCGCGTCACCTTAACGGCAAAGCGATTTTGTATGCAGACAACATTACTGGCTCGATGAAAAAAGCCATGGATGAAACAGAACGACGTCGAAAAAAACAAATCGAACACAATGAAAAACATGGCATTACGCCTCAATCACTCAACAAACCCATCACTGATATTATGGATTTGGGAGAGGATGATGCGCATCCAGCTTCTGGTAAGGTCAAACTCAGAAAAGTCGCAGAGAAAGAGAAGACTTACAAAGCGATGACTGCGACGCAAATGATGGATAAAGTCGCTGAGTTGGAAAAAGACATGTTTAACGCCGCGCGTGAGTTGGAATTTGAAAAAGCCGCCAAGTTACGAGATGACATTGAAGCCCTGCGAGCAGAGATTGTCAAAATCAGCTAAGTAATAATTATGTATTCCTAAAATTTGCGTATGGTATGATGTGGCCTAAACTCAGTTAAGTATCACTTCTCATACTTAAAGGCTAGTATATGCTGAATCGTTTGCAAGAGTCGGATATTAAGTTACTCCGGATTTTTTATGCTGTTGCTTCCTGTAACGGATTTACTGCAGCTGAACCGGTGTTAGGGATGCAACGGCCCAATATCAGTGCAGCAATCAAAAAACTAGAAGAACGCCTCGATTTAATTTTGTGTCATCGTGGGCGTGGTGGCTTTGAAATGACGAAAGAAGGCGAGGTCGTATTTGAAGAAACGCAAAAGATCTTCGATGCATTTGATAATTTCGTTTTTAATTTAAAGAACCTACACGATGATTTTTCAGGCCATGTGACGATCGTTCTTATGTCAAGCTTACCGGTATCTGTGCATGTGGCCGTGAGCGAAGCAGTGCGCTCAACCATGCAAAAATTTGACAATATTCACGTTAACATCCAAAACCGCGCATACAGTGATGTTGAGCATGTTGCTCAATCGGGTGAGTGTCATCTTGTGCTCTCAACCTATGACATGGTAAAACCTGAGTCGGTTATTTTTCATGCTACAGGCATCTCTTTTAGCGGACGTTTGTATTGTGCTCCATTTCATCCACTAGCCCAATATCAGGACGTTTTGCCTGCTGGAGTTAATATTGAAAATTATCCCGCGATAGGGATTTCGGGACTATCTTCATCTAATTATATTGATGAAAACCAACGAATGAGTATCAAAACATTCTCAGATTCCTTTGAGATGTGCAGACCCGCGATCATGACTGGACAATATGTTGGCTTATTACCCGACTACATGGCTCAAGACGCAGCTATGGAGTTTGGTTTAGTACCTGTAGCTGGTGGGTCTTTGTTTAACTTTGAGCATGAGTTATTTGTGATGAATGGCGTAGAAACCCAGCTTAACCCTGTGTTACGTTATCTGATTAAAGCCTTGTGTCAATTTGTCAACGCTTCTGCAACTGCATAAATGTACAGGTCTAAAACGCATATTACTACGATTCATACATCAAAGGATCTGTTTGCTGGTTTTCTGCAAACGCTTCCAACCGCTCGACACAAGCACCACATTTACCACATGCTTTGTCACGTCCGTTATAACACGTCCAACTTTTACTATAATCCAAGCCCAAGGCTAGGCCCTTGCGCAAGATAGCGATCTTACTATCGTGTAAAAAAGGCGTCACGATTTGTACAGATTGGTAGTTAGCAATACGACATACCTCATCCATTTTTTGGACAAATTCTGGACGACAATCCGGGTAAATAGCGTGGTCCCCGGAATGTGCACCATAATAGACCTTATCCGCTTCTAGTGATACCGCATAGGCAACAGCGAGCGAGAGTAAGATCATATTGCGGTTTGGCACAACCGTGGACTGCATAGAGGACTCTTCGTAATGTCCCTCAGGGATGTCGATGTCATCAGTCAGTGAAGAACCACCGAGTAGACTATTGATAGCCGTGATATCGATGACTTTGTGAGTGATCCCAAGCTCGACACATACCGCTGCCGCAAACGTAATTTCTTTATTGTGTTTTTGCCCATAATCAAAGGTTAAACATGCCAGCTCTTGCGGTGCGATTCCATTATCCAAGATATGATGAAGTAGGGTGTATGAATCCATACCACCAGAATAAATCAAAACGGCCTTTTTTTGCATAAGGGCTCTCAATAGATGTTGTCTGTATCAATTTGCGTTATTATACGGCTTCTGAGCAAAATTACGATGTAAAAGACAATACTTGAGTGTCATGACACAGTTTCCAATCAATGAAATTTTTCAGTCTGTGCAAGGCGAGGGGAGCTTTACCGGCGTACCTTCTATTTTTGTGCGGTTTCAGGGATGTCCAGTTGGCTGTCCTTGGTGTGATACCCAACACACTTGGGTCGTCGATGAGGCACAGCAGATCCCGATTCACGATCTGGCGAAAAAATCACAAGATGCGCCAACGTATAGCGGGTTTTCATTGGCCGACTTGCTAGCTGAGTTTACACGCCGTGAATACACTGCGCACCATGTGGTGATCACGGGTGGTGAACCGTGTATGCATGACCTAGTATTGTTGACCACAGGACTGATTGAAGCTGGGTATAGCGTGCAAATTGAAACCAGTGGTACCTTTGACATTCGTGTGCACGCGGATACTTTTGTTACGGTCTCGCCCAAGATCAACATGCCTGGAAAATACCCTGTACTTGAGACGGCCTTGCAAAGAGCAAACGAAATCAAACACGCAGTAGCGATGCAAAAACACATTGATGAGTTAGATACTTTACTGAATTCTGTGGCCTTGCCATTGGCTCCTGTGATCTACCTACAGCCTATCTCACAACAACAAAGAGCTACTGAGTTAGCCCTACAGACGTGTATTGCACGGAACTGGCGCTTGTCTCTACAAACACACAAATTTATCGGGATCGAATAGGTTTCTTTGTGTTAGTATCTTCCTAATCATTGCATTTATGCCTTAGTTTGGTTGAGAAGGACAAAGCCATATGCAAGCCAATTTCGTTCAACGGTATAAGCAAGCGCGCTTTGCAGGACTAGTGAAGCGGATCAGTGCAGTCTTATGCCTGTGTTTGAGTGCGTATCATTCAGCAAGTATTGCGGCTGTGTGGCAAATCACCTATCCCAAAGCTTTACATAATGATAGCCAAGATTTTGCGTATGCGGTGGAGCTCTTGGATCTTGCCTTGCAGAAAACAGGTGTGCGTTATGAATTAAATGCGACGCAAGACGTTATCTTACAACAAAAAGCCCTTGGTTTTTTACAAGACAATCGCAAAGTGAATGTCGTTTGGACGATGACCGATGAACAACGAGAAAACGATCTTTTACCTATTCGGATCCCTATTTTTAGAGGTTTAATTGGCTGGCGTGTGCTACTGCATCACCGCAACAATCAACATCGTTTTGCGGGTCTATCACGTACTGATTTGGCTGATAAATACTACGTACAGGGCATGAATTGGCCAGATACTAAGATCCTCCGCAACAATGGCTTTAACGTGATCAATGCAACCGATTATCACGAAGCGTTTACCTTAACGCGTAATCAACAAGCCGATTTTCTGCCACGTTCTGTGATTGAAGTTACAGGTGAATTGACTAACTCAGTATTGACTGAGGATCTGATGTTAGAGTCTCGTTATGTCTTGCGTTATCCCGCCGCGACCTATTTTTTTGTTAATAAGTCCAACGTTATATTAGCCAAATTATTAGCGCGTGGATTGCAACGGGCCATTGATGACGGTTCATTCAACGCGTTATTTGAATCCCATTATATGCCTGTGTTAGATGCGTTGAATGTGCCCGATCGGATCACCATTGACATGGATAATCCCTTGCTGCCTATTGTGACGCCAGTGGGTGATATGCGTTTGTGGTATACACAATAACACCTCATAAAAATAACAAAAAAAAGCCCGAATGTTGCGTTTAACCATTCGGGCTTGTTGTATCAAGGTATGCTATTTGGCTTCTTGATTTTGATGCACGTCTTTCATTGAGCGACCAGATGGGTCGGCATTATTCTTGAAACTTTCGTCCCATTCAAGGGCTTCGACAGTAGAACAAGCAATTGATTTACCACCCGGCACACACTTCGCTGCACTTTCTTGCGGGAAGTAACCTTCAAAAATAGTGCGATAAAAATACCCTTCCTTCGTATCAGGTGTGTTCACTGGGAAACGGAATTCAGCATTAGCAAGTTGTTGATCCGATACTTCCGCTTCAACAAAATCGCGAATGGAATCGATCCACGAATAACCGACACCATCACCAAATTGTTCTTTTTGACGCCACAAGACTTCATCCGGCAAGTAAGTGTTGTCATCAAACGCTTTGCGTAAGATCCATTTTTCCATCTTGCCATCGATACACATTTTGTCTTGTGGATTAAGACGCATCGCGACATCGATAAAGTTTTTATCCAAGAAAGGTACACGCGCTTCTACGCCCCAAGCCGAGGTCGCTTTATTAGCGCGGGCGCAATCGAACATGTGTAAACGATCCAGCTTACGCACAGTTTCCTCGTGGAATTCTTTGGCATTTGGGGCTTTGTGGAAATATAAGTAGCCACCAAAGATTTCGTCTGAACCTTCACCAGATAACACCATTTTAATACCCATTGCTTTGATCTTACGGGTCATCAAATACATGGGGGTGGCAGCGCGAATAGTGGTTGTATCGTATGTTTCCAAGTAGTAAATCACGTCACGGATCGCATCCAACCCTTCTTGGATCGTAAAATGCACTTCGTGATGCACGGTACCAATCATATCTGCCACTTTTTGTGCAGCTACTAGATCCGGTGCGCCTTTTAAGCCCACTGCAAATGAGTGCAGGCGTGGCCACCATGCATCTGATTGGCCGTCGTCTTCGACGCGTTTGGCCACGTATTGTGCTGCAACTGCCGATACCAACGATGAATCCAAACCACCTGAAAGCAATACCGCGTATGGTACGTCAGACATCAAGTGAGATTTCACTGCATCTTCAAACGCTTTTTTCAAATCGTCTAAATTAGTCTGGTTATCTTTCACTGCGTCATAACTCATCCAATCGCGCTGGTAGTATTTGACTAATTGACCGGTTTTGCTATCCAAGTAGTGACCTGGAGGAAATTCAGAAATGGTTTTACACACAGGAGCAAGTGCTTTCATCTCAGAAGAGACGTAAAAATTACCATGCTCATCATAGCCCGTGTATAAAGGAATGATCCCAATATGGTCGCGAGCAATCAAATAACTGTCGTTCGCTTCATCGTACAAAATAAAGGCAAACATTCCTTCAAGTTTGTCGATAAACTCAGTACCAAATTTTTGGTACAAAGGCAAAATCACTTCACAGTCAGATTTGGTCGAAAAATCATAGTCACTCGCAAATTCAGCCGCTAATGCTTTGTGATTATAAATTTCACCGTTAACAGCCAGCGCTTGTTGTTGGTCACTTGAAATAAGAGGTTGTGCGCCCGTATCGACGTCGACAATGGCCAGACGCTCGTGGCACAGGATCGCATTATTATTATTCCAAATACCTGACCAGTCTGGGCCACGATGGCGAAGTAATTTGGCAAGCTCTAACGCTTGGGTGCGAAGTTCTGACACATCGGATTTGATGTCCAGGATCCCGAAAATACCACACATAAATTGGTTCTCTTTGTTGAAAATGAATTGTCTAGGTTACACAACTGTCGTTTCTCAGAAAGTATGAGGGAAGGTGTATTTATTGTCTCGCGATGGATTTTATTTTTATTTGTTCGCGCCCACGTACAATGTGCCATTTTACAGCAAAAATGCAAGGGAAATCTCAGTGATTACACAAAAAAGGTCGGAAATCCGACCTTTTGCTTAAGTTCGCTGCCGCAGGCTTAAATACGCGGTTTTATTTGTTGCGCTGAAATTCACTGCTAGCTGACCACTGTGGCCATGTTTGCGTATTGGCAACGTGATAACCGACGTCAAATAACAGCCGTGCGTCTTGTTCAATCCCGCCAAAATCAAAACTATCGCGATACTGATCACAGACTTGATGGTAGCATCCGCGCGTGATCACTTGCGTGCGCTTGCGATACGCAGCCGTCGCTTCATCAATTGGCTCACTGCCACCGGATGCATACAGGGCAGGGACCCCTTTTTTGGCAAAACTAAAATGATCAGAGCGGTAGTAGTAACCGGCTTCAGGTCGAGATTCTTGAGTCAGATAACGGCCTTGTCGCTCAGCTGCTTTGGCTAAGTAATCTTCCATATCAGATTTACCCATCCCCACGACTGAGACATCTTTGGTGCGACCTAAGACATTAAGGGCATCCATGTTGATGTTAGCGACAGTTTTATCCAAGGGAATAATCGGATTGTCTGCATAGAACTTTGAGCCTAATAAGCCTTGCTCCTCTGCAGTGACAATCAAAAATGAGACCGAGCGCTCAGGTGCAACAGGGAGGGAGGCAAATGCTTCTGCAATCGCCAATGCAGCAGCAGTGCCCGTCGCATTGTCATGTAAACCATTATAAATTTGGTCACCTTGTTTGCTTTCATCCTTACCCAAATGGTCCCAATGCGCCGTGTAGATGATGTGTTCATCAGGTCGTTTTGACCCTTTGACCGTAGCAAAGACATTGTAGCTAGTTGAGGCTTTAAAGGTATTTACCAGTGCAGCCGAAGCTTGCATCGCTAACGACGTGTGATAAGGGCCTTGTATCGCTTTGGCTTTTTCTGCTGCGAAATCTTTGCCCGCAGAGGCAAAAATGCGTTGTGCTGCTTCAAGTGTTAACCATCCCTCTAGCCTAACGCGACTTGCGCCTTTATCGGGTGAAACCAAACCATACTGTGGCCCACTCCAGCTATTAGCTACAACAGACCAGCCATACGATGCAGGCTCTGTTTCATGTACGATTAATGCAGCCGCAGCCCCTTGACGACTAGCTTCTTCAAATTTATAGCTCCAGCGACCATAATAGGTCATGGTTTTGCCTTGGAAAACATCTGCTTCTGGTCTTTCAAATCCAGGATCATTGACGAGGATGACAACCGTTTTACCCTTAACATCTAAGCCTTCGTAATCATTCCAATTATACTCTGGCGCATTCACGCCATAACCGACAAAAACTACATCCGAGTCTTTGAGTGAGACGTCAGACACTTCCCGTTGGGAGTTCAGTACCATATCGGTTTTGTAAGCAAAGTCATGATCACCAATGGTCAGGCTGATACTTGAGGGTTCCGCAGTGATCTGCATTAAGTCTACTGCTTGTAAGTAGCTGTCGCCATTGCCAGGATTTACCCCATACGCTTTGAGGTTTGAGACTAAATAATCGAGGGTTTTTTCCTCCCCAATAGTGGTGGGCTGACGCCCTTCAAACTCGTCTGAAGCAAGGACTTTTGCATGCGCTTTGACCTTGCCTGTACTGACCATGTTATAGGCCAATTCATATGCGGTACGGGTGGGGGTAACGGTAACGTTCGTTGTCGCAGTTGCTATGCTGTCGTTGTTGTCGGAAGTAGTCTCTGTGCAGGCCATCAGACTGATGGTAGCGACTACCCCGACCAAGAGTGTTGTTTTCATCGTTATACTACTCTGGACTTAAAGAAGTATGAGTATAGGAAAATCAATAACGATTGCAATGGCCTACAAAATAAAGGGGCGCTCGTCCTTACATCACGTTAACGAGCAACATGATGCCGTATATCAAGGCCGTCGGGATAATGGCCAACATGATGCACTTTTTAAACGTGAACGACGTCCATGCTGCGAGCGCACAGGCTGCAATATAGATGCTCAAAAACGTTTCTAAGCGAATCGTGTTGAGAAAATTAAACCACGAGGAGTCAATACCCACCCCAAATATAAATGCAAATGACGTCGCAGAAATCGCAGGTAGCTCGATTTGGCCTGCATCGTTGGTCACAAAAATAGCTAAGACAGACGCCAGTGAACCAATGACAATCGGCATACTCATCCACCACGTTGCGCCATACCAATCGGTATACCCCATCACACACTCTTCATCTGAACGTGCCACTAAGTTGTAGTAGATCGCAATAATGGCATTGATAATGATCACGCCAATGACGCCACCAATTAGACTGTAAGTTGCCATAGCCTCAGGTTGTTGAAACTGCATGATGGTTTCAATTTCAGCTGGGCTTAAGTCACGTAAATCTGCAGAGTTGGTGGATACATAGTCGGTGTACCACACAGGATCAACGGATGAAAAATACAAATAACTGGGTAACACCGCTAAAATACTAACAATGAAAAAGGGGATCCATGACCAGTTGTTATGCGTTTTTAATGCTTCAAATACACTGCCTGGGCGCATAAAAATGTCATTGCAGGCTTGGATAGGGTTAGTGACGACACGCATGGTAAGTCCTTAGATTAATAATTACGTCTAACACTTGCCAAGAATAAGAGATCCTCAGGAAAAAGGTAGTCATAATTTGTTAATCAATGTTTCAAAACAAATAGTGAGGCTTTTTTGACACAAAAAGATACAATTTGTAAGCGTAATAGCGAAAAAAAGAAACGTTAATTCTGGTTTAATTATGTGTGTTAAGTATGGACATCAAACGTGTGGGTCAAGTGTGCCTACGCGTTCTCAACCAATACGCGTATTACAAAAAGGAAGAATAGATGATAGACATTCATCAGCTTGCTAAGAAGTTTAAAGTCGACAACCCCAAAAAGCTCAGTGAGCAAGAAAAAAAGGACCCTCGACTGAAAGGGCGATTTTTTCATTCAGTGCAAAATGTCTCTTTCAGTTGTGAAAAAGGTCAAGTGCTGGGGCTGTTAGGGCCCAATGGTGCAGGTAAAACAACCACATTGCGCATGCTGTCAACCGCCTTACAGCCCGACGGTGGCAGTATCCACATTGATGGTGTTGATGTCTTATCTGACCCTATTTTGGCACGTAAGAGCATTGGCTTTTTGTCTGGATCAACTGGGTTATATGGACGTTTAACAGGGCGTGAAAACATTGCCTACTTTGGCCGTTTACATGGAATGTCAGAGCAACAGATTGCTAACAAGATCACCGAGCTGAGCGAATTATTAGATTTAGACACCTTTCTTGATCGCCGTTCTGAAAATTACTCGACCGGTATGAAACAACGCATTTCGATAGCGCGTGCGGTCGTGCACGATCCCGCAGTGGTGATCCTCGATGAGCCAACGACTGGTTTAGATATTATGGCTGCACAAACCGTGATTGATTTCATCAAAACCCTAAAAGCGAAACAAACGCCAGTAATATTTTCCACGCACCATCTCGATGAGGTCAATGAATTGTGTGACACCGTGACTGTCATCAGTGAAGGTACCACGAAATACAATGGTGATATTGCGTCTTTCCGCGCATTGGCCGATGGTTCTTTACATCAATCGTTCATCACCAGTATTAGTTAGGAGCAGAGTATGTGGTTAGTGTTTACAAAAGAAATTAAAGAGCTACTGCGCGACCGTAAAACCCTATTTTTTATGGTGGCACTACCGTTGCTATTGTTTCCACTCATTTTTGGTGGTGTAGCGTATTTTTCGGGTAAAGTGATCAAAGAAGCCCAGGAAAAGACCTTAAATTATGCAGTCATTGGTGCGCAATATGCCCCTGAGTTTGCTCAAAGGTTGGCACAGCGAGATGATTTGGCATTGGTGGAGGCTGCTGTTGAAGCCTCTGATGAAGAGGGGATTAAAGCCTTAGTTGAGAGTAAGACGGTCGATTTTGTCCTCGTCATTCCGGATAATTTTTCGAATGATATTCTCGATGCCGGGCAGCTGACCTTAACGCTCTATCTCAATGATGCCGGCTTGAATAATGCCAAACGTCGTGTTGATGCAGTGATGGATGACATTGCTGAGGCTAATCAGCGCGCTGCTTTTGCGGCTTTAAATGTCACTGAAGAACAACAGGTGGGACTGTTAGAACCGATCTTAATTGAGAAGATCTCCACTGCCGACAAGCGTGAAGACTTAGGTGAAAAAATCGGTGGCTTAGTGCCTTATATAG
>JBEVCF010000111.1:21864-22167 GCA_040514355.1 Glaciecola sp. | reverse complement strand
ACCTATGGTTAGGCAGGAGGCTAATATTCCCACCAACCTTCTTGCCACCAAGTTACAAACTCATCAAAGTCGATAAAACCGTCATGGTTATCGTCAATTAAATTAAACCCCTCTTCGACAGCACACACCTTAGTCTTGGGACTGAGAACTGTGAGCAATTCAATAAATTCCGTTAATTCAAGTTGACCATTACCATCCCGGTCAAAGAAGTCAAACTCTTGTTTGATTTGCGTGAGCTGCGCTTCACTTAAAGGTGTTTTAGTCATACTTGCTCTCCAACAACTCAATTCCTTGCTCTCCAAC
>JBEVCF010000111.1:15794-21854 GCA_040514355.1 Glaciecola sp. | reverse complement strand
CGCGAAAACAGTCACGATACAAGTGCCCAAAAGTATAGTTTTAAATACCAAACTATACTTTTATGCAAACATTAAGCTTTCTGACTGGCGCGCCTTTGGCGCATTTCTACTGCTTTTTGGCGACGACGTTTTACAGTGATTTCGTGCGCTTCTGAGCCAACATGCTCTTCATTGCGTGCTTTCGCTAAATTGACTTGTTTTTCACGTTCGCGAAAACGTGCAATTTGTTCATCAGTATGCGTGCCGTAACACTTCGGACAGGAGACACCTGCTTCGTATTCCGATGCGGCTTTATCCTCTTCAGTAATTGGTAAGCGACAAGCGTAACATTGATCATAAACACTCTTTTCCAAATCGTGATTGACCGCGACGCGGTTATCAAAAACAAAGCAATCCCCCTGCCACAAACTCTCCTCTTTTGGCACATCTTCCAAATACTGTAAAATACCGCCTTCTAAGTGGTAAACTTCCTCAAAACCCTGCTCTTTCATATAAGCTGTGGATTTCTCACAACGAATTCCGCCTGTACAAAACATGGCCACCTTTTTGTGTTTAGATGGATCCATATTTTTGGCCACATACTCAGGAAATTCTCTGAATGTTTTAGTCTTGGGATCGATGGCATGCTTGAATGTACCAATTTCGATTTCATAATCATTGCGTGTATCAATCACCATAACATCTGGATCACTGATTAGCGCATTCCAATCTTTGGGTTTGACATAAGTCCCGACTGTTTTTAAGGGATCAATACCGGGTACACCTAAGGTCACAATTTCTTTTTTTAATTTAACTTTTGTGCGATAAAAAGGCTGTTCCTCATGTAACGACTCTTTGGTCGACACTGGCGCTAAACGAGGATCACTATTGAGGTATGCTAATAAACCGTCAATCCCTTCACGAGAGCCAGAAATAGTACCGTTTATGCCTTCTTCAGCAAGTAGTAAAGTACCTTTGATTTGATGTTGTAACATTGTTTGGTGGAGCGGTTCACGCAGATCTTCATAATTTTCAAGCGTGACGAATTTGTATAACGCGCAAACGATATATTGAGACATAATAAATTTTCCTGCTAGTTGGAACGTAAAACCAATGCATTTTGCAAACACATTATACATGAAACGCAACGTTATAAGTGTATTTTTTACAGTCTTTCGTAGCAGGATGTTTGCTGTCCAACGTTGGCATCACATCTCTTTTATGACGCAAAGGGTAACGCTAACCTTTCACGCGAGCGCCTTTACCAACTCCTTCATAGGCATGCACCTGAAGCGATGTTGCGGGGAGACGTTTTGTCTCTTCTTGCAGTAAATATTGCGCCAAACATTCAACGGTGGTATCTGTGTCAATAATTTCAGTACTAGATACGGGGATGACTAATTCAAAATACCCTTGACTAGATTCATAAGCAAAAGCGTAGTGACTGCTCTCACTGATTTCAGTGTAATCCCCTTGCAATGCTGTTAGCGCAATCTGGTCCTCATGTGTCGCCACGTAAATATCAGCCCAACGAGTAGCCCAATAACTCATCGCGCGCTCATCAAGCTTTCCTTCCCGTTCAATGAGGATTTTAGAACGGTGGCCGTGTGCGATACGTTGACAGTTGCCATCGTGTTTTTTTAAACCATGAGTATAATGATAGTAAGGGGTCGATATGACTTCATGGCGCAAATACAATTCAATATTAGCAACATTATCAGGCAAATGAATCGCAATGACGTCTTGTAAGTATTGACCCACCGATGCCATATCAATTTGACTGGCATAAATAAATGCATAAGCCTCTGCAGGACACAAAAGATGAATAGACTGGTGTGCAGGTCGAGCGAATGATACTTTGACGACGTCCGTTTCGGTGTTGTGTTCAATACGGGTAAATGCATGTTCAGCTGGCACCAATAATTTGTGGTCAACATATTCATCGATTAGGGTTTTGAGCTGTTTTTTCACCTTACCAAAGTCAAGGATCATACTTTCTTCATTTAACTCACCATTAAGTGCCACATCGACGATCCAGCTTTCCCCCACCATACCTCGTTGTGGGCATAAATATGAAAAATCCATTACGGTTAAATCATTGACGAATAATTGCATGTCGCTACGCCCTAGGCCTTCATTAGTTGGTCTTTTAAATTCGGTGGAATACCTTTTATCACCAAAGTATCAGTGACGGGATCGTAATGCACCTTGTCTCCAAGTAATTGACGATCAAACGACAATGTTACTCCCCCACCGGCACCGCTGAATTTAGCTAACGTTCGAACAGCTGCCTTATCGGGTTGAAACACAGGTTCTAATGGGGCATCACTGGCATTGTTGAACGCCATAAAATCGCTTTGTCGGTCTTCATTTTTCGGCAAGGCAGCGGCTAATTCAGCGATTTGGATATCATCACCTGCTGCCAGCTTCTCTTTGTAATACGTACTCACCACCTCGCGTGTTGCTTGTTTTTCTTGTGAGTCCAACTGTTCAGTCGCTAAGTATTCATCCACATATTGCAACAATTGCTTGTTTTGCTGTTTGGTATCAACTTGTTCTTCGCAACCTATAAAACGCATAAAAAAGTCTGACACTTTGCGTCCCATCATGCCTTTGATAAAACTAATGTAACGGAATTGTTCAGCTTGGGTAGCCAGAGCTGTTAAATCCACTCGGACCGCCAAACGCATTTTGCCCACATCTAAATGATCAGAATAAGCGAGTTCAAGGTCTTGGTTGACCTCAACGTGCTGCTTGGTATTGATCACCCCAATAAACAAATACGTCGTGGCTAAATACTCATAATGACTAAAAACCACAAAACCTGTTTCAACCGCTCCATCCTCGACTAAAGCCTTGATCAGTAACTGGCAGGCAGCTGTACTAAATTGAACAAAACTGACGTCATCATCAATGCCTTGCGCCAACAAATCAGCAAAGACTGGAGCAGCCTCGGCAACCTCAACCGTCACGTCGGTATTTTCCTGAGTGTGGTTAGCGGCTATTTCTGCCGCTGATTTTTGTGTGAACCCGCCTACCCCTTTCGATGGTTTGGCATTGAATACTTGGTTAATTTCACTGGCCAATGCTTCAATAGCTGGCGTCACTGCAAAGCAAGTTCCCCTTGGTTTAATCGCGAGTCGTTGCTCTGCGTTGATATGCAGTTGATGCATCACGAAATGGTGAATAATCGCACTCATGGATACTGTTTTCTCGACATTATCAAATTAAAGAGCATTATATGCTAAATTTATTTATAATAAGCACCAATTTTATATTATTCTGTAATGAACAGTGTAAACAGTGAGTCCTTATGCCCATTCAGTCCAAGTACGATGACCAAAAATTCAACAATATTTTGCAGGATGTGCTGATTGCACTTGAGAAACATGAAACATCTGCAGATCTTGCATTGATGGTACTAGGCAATGCGTTGACCCATATTCTTAATCAACAACCCGATGCGAAGGTGAGACAAACTATGACGGAACAATTCTGTCGTGTCTTACAAAAAACCACGCAGGGATAAACTATGTTGTTGAGTGAGTCACCGCGTCGTCAAACGGTTTCGAAATTAGTCAGTTGGGGCCATTGGTTTGCATTTTTCAATATTGTCATTGCCTTACTCATTAGTGCAATTTATGTTTTTGCGACCCCTTTCCCAAAGTCTCTTTTGGGTCAGGTTTATCTTGGCCTAAATTGGGTAGGCCATATTAGTTTCATCACCTTTTTGACATTTATTATTCTGATTATCCCCATGTGTTACAACCTTGCAAATGTTAAAATGGTTAAAGGACTCAGTTCCATTTTCGCAGCACTTGGATTGGCGCTATTAGCATTTGACGCCCTCATTTATACGCGTACTGGCGTGCATGTCAGTTTTACTGCCAAAGAAATTGTCGTAGACGCGACAGTACAACAAACCAGTCAACTCAGTTGGCAAGAAGGCGTGTTTTTTGTCGTTTTATTCTGTATTTGGTTGAGTTTTCAGTTATTGATGGCGAATGCGTTGTGGCAGCGCATAGAGCGCTTTTCTCGCAAACGTATCGGCCAATCAGTCATTGCTGTTTTTGTAGCGTGTTTTGTGGCTTCGCATGCACTACATGTATGGGCAGATGCACGTTTATATCAGCCTATTATCCAACAAGATGACATGTTTCCATTGTCCTATCCTGCAACTGCAAAAACCACCTTATCTCGGTATGGCTTGCTCAATATTGAAAACTACGAGAACCGAAAAACCATACAAGAAATCTATGCCGTTGATGCCATCAATTACCCCAAAGAACCTTTGTATTGCCCGTTGAATGTAGACCGACCTTGGCTTGTTTTATATGCGACACAAACGGTATCTATTGAAGCATTGCCAAAACACGCAGTTTTGCCACATTACCGAACGAATGAGAGTATCCAATCTCAAATCAAAACTATTTTTTATTCACTACCTAGCTTGTATCACGACTATTTGAGCAATTCAAACCCCGTGATCTTTGACGTATTTTCCGGTTTTGGTGTACCAACGTTTGTGACGTTACCTTCTAACTCACTGCCAGTCTCAGAACATATTTCTGCACTGACACTACCCAACTGGCTTGATAAACTCGCGTTGCCAGAGCGTGGATTTTACTTTGGTACCGTTGACCGTAAAGCCTTCGAGATAATTACTACTGACATCGATTTAGCACGGTTTAATTGGATTTTAGTCACGCCATCTGATTCAGACGGGTTAGGCTATATACACAGCAATTTAACCCTAAACGCGGGTCAAACCGCGTTAAATGAAGATATTATACCTACTGTGTTAGCCGGTATGAACTGTCCTGTCAGCACTCAGTTGTATTCCAACGGTCAAGCTTTAACGGCCCCTCAACGCGCTTGGCAAGTGACTACTGAGAATGACGCTGTCGTGCTTTTTGCGAATGGTTTCGTATCCAAAGTATATAGTAATGGAGTGGTAGAAGTCAGGCAACAGCGCTCCATGCAATTGATCAACCAAAACCTAGATACGATTTTATTTAATCGTAGCATGAAACATCTTAATCAATTTTCGGATGTGAAATAAGCCCTATATACACTTAGCACTCATGCTAAAGTTAGGGTGGTCAATCGAGAATTTTGGATAGATGATTGACGATTATGACTTGTGTAGCTTGGTCATATTGAACTAGCTGGTCTGTTTTATCATCAGTTAACTCTTGTAACCAGTAAACTTTAGATAATCCCGCTTTACAAGCGGCAGTCACATCACTTAATTTATCGCCAATCATAACCGATTCAGCCAAAGTCAAACGATGCTCTACAGCAGCGGTTAACAACATCCCTGGAGCAGGCTTGCGGCATTCACATGCGGTAGTAAACACGCTATTACCCTCATGTGGGTGATGGGGGCAATACAGCACATCATCTATCTTTATGTCATGTAACAGCAATGTATCGCACATCCAGGCACTGAGTTTTGCAAAGTCTCTTTCGCTGTAGTAGCCACGTGCAATACCAGATTGATTAGTCACAATAATAATTTTGTAACCTTGTGCCTGAAACGCCCGGATAACAGGAAATACCTCTGTTTTGAAAACAAACTTTTCAGCTTCATAGACATAACCAAAGTCCTTATTTATCACACCATCTCGATCTAAAAATAATGCCTTAGCCATGGATGTCTCCGCTTTCATACACATTAATAGCAAAATCAATCGTCACTGTTTTCAATTTGTGTATTGCATGTTCTTTTCGTGCAGCAGTGGAAGAAAACGCCAAAGGTGTCATCCCGATCAAAGCTGCAGTCAGTTCTGGGGTAAGATCTACATGATATGTTAGGTTTTCTTGTGCGAGTAATGTCAATGCTTTTAGTCGAGGTTGATGACTTGCAACGTTGTCAAACAAATATGTTTTTAACTCTTGTAAATGCTGAGTTTGAGGTTGTACTTCAATAATAATACCTCCGGGTTGACAGATCCGAACTAATTCGGAGTCTTTTGCTGGAGCAAATATTTGCAACACCACATCACATGCATTGTCTTTTATCGGTATCGCAAACGAATTCCCGACTACGAACTGCGCCTGTCGCAAAGGCATCTGTTT
>JBEVCF010000111.1:0-15784 GCA_040514355.1 Glaciecola sp. | reverse complement strand
TCGTTACCAGCTAAATGCACGGTAGGAAAATCACATGCCAATTTACGCAAATAATAACCTTCACCACATCCTGCTTCAAAAATGACGGCAGGCTTACAAATGAACGTTGATATTAGACTGGAGAGCAATGCAACAAGAGGTTGATAGGCACCTGAAGTGAGAAATGTGGTTCGAGCATTGACCATATCTCTGTTGTCACCCGGTAACTTTGATTTTTTTTGTTGTACCGGTAAAAGGTTTACATAACCTTGTTTAGCGCGGTCAAAAGTGTGCCCATAGCTGCACTGCCATGATGATGTTTCAGTATCTAATTTGAGGTGACAAAGCGGGCAAATCCACATATGAGATAGGCTCTGATAAAAATTTGCATAAGCATAACAAAACTTATGCGAGGGTGCGAACGTTGCGCTATGCCTTACAGCACGACTACTGCCTCCTCGCTACGTTCATAATTAAACAAAGCAAAGCAATGCAAAGAATCCAGAGCACATCTAAGATTGCACAGAAGATTAACTTAGATGTAGGTCCGCTCTCGTTTAGTTTGAATACAATCTATATATGCATGCCATGAGGCATAGCCAATGATGGGCATTAATATAATAAATCCGATAAAACCAGTCACAAATCCAATGGCAACGGTTGTGAAGATAATAGCAGCCCAAATAAACATCGGCAGTTTGTTCAACCACACGGCATTCAGACTCGTCAGTACCGCGGTCGCCAAATCAACTTGACGCTCCATTAAAATTGGTTGTGTAAACGCAGTAAGACAAAACACAAGGCCCGTGAATAAGGCGCCCACACCCGTGCCGACCAACAAAAATGGCAGTAAGTTCTGTAAGGATGGATCGAGGTATGATGGATATAAAGCATGCAATATAGCAGCTACGCGTAACCAAAAAATCATCACAAGCGTCAACATCACACCAAATGCCCATTCGTTAACAGTGTTGCGTTTCATCGCCTTCAAAGAGTGCCATAAATTAGGTTGATGTCCCTTTTCAATTTCCCAACTGACATCGTATAAACCTGCCGCTAGAAAAGGGCCAATCAACATAAAACACACTAACGCTGGCATAATGACCACATGCCAACCACTGAGTGCGACAAAATAAGTAATAATCCATGGTACCAAGGTAAAAAGTATACCGTAGAATAGTGAGATAACTGGCGCCGTTTTAAAATCCTGTACAGCTAAAGATAACCATTTAATTGGATCGCCAAGTTCAATCTCTTTACAAGGAATGACTCTTGAAATACCACTACTTGTGATAGGCGTTTCAGGCAGTTCTGAGAATTTTTTTGACATGTCAATCTTTCCAGTGTTGTTAGGTACAGCTATTATAATTTACGAGCGTGTAAAGCAAATTGTTCACTTTGCTTAACAACTTGTTAACATTATATGCATGATATTGATGTATGTACATTTTTTTTGTGTTTTACGACTAAATAGGCAGCGTTTTCAACTATATTTATGGTAGTGCTTGAGCCCGATTTACGGTAATCTAAACGACTAGTATTAATCCATGTGGAAAATTATGTTAAACGTTGGCAAATCCAATAAATTGAGCAATGTTTGTTACGATATTCGTGGTCCTATTCACGAAAAAGCAAGAATGATGGAAGAAGAAGGACAACGCATACTCAAGTTGAACATTGGCAACCCCGCTCCATTTGGTTTTGAAGCCCCGGACGATATCCTCAAGGACGTGATTTACAACTTGCCTTCTGCTCAAGGTTATTCAGAGGCGACGGGTATCTATGCCGCTAAAGTGGCAGTCATGCAATACTACCAACAAAAGCAGATCAAACATCTCAAAACACAGGATATCTTCATTGGAAATGGCGTCAGTGAAATGATCATGATGGCCATGCAAGCATTACTCAACACTGGCGATGAGGTCTTATTACCAGCACCGGATTACCCTTTGTGGACAGCCGCAGTGAGTTTGTCATCTGGCACACCGGTGCACTATCGTTGTGATGAACAAGCAGGCTGGTTCCCTGATATTGACGATATTAAAAGTAAAATTACAGCCAAAACGCGCGCCATTGTGTTGATTAATCCTAACAACCCAACAGGGGCAGTTTATTCTAAAGAATTATTGCTCGATGTGATTGCAGTAGCCCGGGAGCACAATCTTGTCATCTATTCCGATGAGATTTATGACAAGATCCTCTATGATGAAGCACAGCATACGTGTATTGCTTCGCTGTGCGAGGACTTATTTATCGTCACGATGTCGGGACTGTCAAAAAACTATCGCGTGGCGGGTTTCCGTTCCGGTTGGTTAGTTGTTTCGGGAAACAAACGCTGTGCACAGGAATATATTGACGCTCTCAATATGCTTTCTTCAATGCGAATGTGTGCTAATGTGCCGTGCCAACACGCCATCCAAACCGCTTTAGGTGGATATCAAAGTATTAATGACCTGATCCACGACACAGGCCGTTTGAAAATACAGCGCGATATAGCTGCGAATGCCCTAAATGCGATTGATGGCATTGATTGTGTTACCCCTAAGGGTGCCATGTACTGTTTTGCTAAAGTAGACGCAAAAAAATTCAATATCCATAATGATGAAAAAATGATTTTTGATTTGCTGGAGCAAGAAAAAATATTGTTGGTACATGGTCGTGCCTTCAATTTAACTGAGGGATGTTATTTTAGACTGGTGTTTTTACCTCATAGCGACGTACTTGCTCCTGCAATTGAACGCATCGGCCACTTTTTTAATCACTATCGCCAGCGTTAAATAACAAATTTGCTGGCGATGTCAATCTTGTCGAGGCTGTGACAGCGGCATTACATCAAAAAGACCAAGAATTTTTTTTTCCGCAACTCCCATTGTTAGATCACTTATAATCAGAAAAAAACAATAGTGTTTACACAATGGATTTGTATCAAAAATACAGTCATTTGCTCGAAACCAGTACTCAATCAGGTCTATATGAATTTGATTATGAAACAGACATGATGATTTGGTCACCGCAGATGTTTGACATTTTCGATTGTGACCCCGTTGTGTATCACCCTTGTTTAGAGGCTCACAGTGGCTTTTTTTTGCCCACTAGCCTAGAAGCGCTATTTAAACACATCGCCTATTTAGAATCGATTCAAAAGCCTTCAACCATTACTGTCCAAGTCCGCACACCTCGAGGCAGAAATAAAACCCTACGCTTAAGTCTGCATGGAGAGTTTATCGAACAGCAGATAATCAAACGTTATGGTACCGTTACCGATATCACGGAGGTCTACCGAGAAAAAATCGAAAACGACTTTTTTCAAGAGCGTGTTCAGCTTGCGTTGCAAGTTTCTGGTACCGGTACTTGGGACTATGACGTACTAAGTGATAGTTTGTTTTGGGATGACTCGATGTTTGTAATTTTTGATATCGTGACCCAACATGAAATCTCATCCTTTCGCGACTGGATCGATTTGATCCACCCAGAGGATCGAGATATGTTTATCGATCATTTTAACAAAGGCAGTAAAGGCTTAGCCGATAGTAACGCAATATCATTAACATGTCGTATCCTCACCGCCTTAGGTCGGATTGCTTATATAAAAGTGAATGCCAAGTTTTACATTGATGAATCTAATCGCAATACGCGTATTTTGGGTACTTGTGTCGACACGACAGACAGCGAATTGATTCAACAAAAAATCGTCCAACAAGCAACGATTGCCCAGCAAAATATGATCAAAGCACAAGATGCAAGTGAAACTCAAAAGCGTTTCCTAGCCAACATGAGTCATGAAATTCGTACTCCTTTAAACACCATGATGGGCGCATTACAAATACTTCAAACTTATCACCTTGACTCAAAAAGTACTGAGTTAGTACACATGGCATTTGATTCTAGCAGTGAATTGTTGCGCCTCATCAACGATATCCTTGTTCTTTCCAAAATAGACGCTCATGAGATGGCAATTGAGCATATTGATTTAAATATCGAACACTTGGTTCGCAGTGCTATTGCTAAGTTTTCTCTTATCAAATCACCTGATGTATCTTTGTGTTTAGACATCGCCCCTGACTTTGAAACAAGACGAGTGGGTGACCCTATTCGCTTCAATCAAATTTTAAACAATTTACTGTCAAATGCTTTGAAGTTCACCTTGGAAGGCACCATAACAGTTGCCATACGCGGTGATGTGGATAACATTGAACTAGCGGTAAAAGACACCGGTATTGGCATTGCGCATGACAAATTAGACACCATTTTCCAAGCTTTCAAGCAAGCGGATGATTCAACGACACGTCACTTTGGTGGAACGGGGTTAGGTTTAGCAATTTGTCATTCTTTAGCTGAGCTGATGAATGCTAGGCTCAGTGTCAAAAGTAAAGTTGGTGTTGGCTCCACCTTTACGTTTAGTGTGCCTATGCCGATAAATATAATTGAGGCATCGCCTTTTATTACACGGCCTACCACGACACCATCTTTGTCGGGAAAACGTATTTTGATTGCTGAAGATAACCCCTCGAATCAAAAAGTGCTGACCTTAATGCTTGAATCAACGCAAGCTGATTTAACCATCGTTGATGACGGTCAAGCACTAGTTGATATATTTACTTCGGACCAGGAGTTTGACGTGATTATGTTAGATTTGCACATGCCACTGCTCGATGGAGAGGATGCGTGTAAGCAAATTCGCAATATTGATACAGTGATACCCATATTTGCTCTTACCGCTGATGTGCATGCAGATAACAACAAAACAATGTTGAGTATTGGTTTTGATGAGGTCATTACCAAACCTATAGATAAGTTGACCTTATTTGCACATCTAACAAACTACTGCCTTGACGAAGTTGAGTTAGATGCATAAATTTTAGATATAAAAAATAGTTATGTAAGAAAATAAGATTTAAAACGTATTTGACATACCAATATAAAGGAATAATTCAATGATTGAAAACAGCAGTATGGAGCACACCCCTTCGCATATCGTTGCCATCGGTGCATCTGCAGGTGGATTAGAAGCTCTAGAATGTTTATTCGATGCCCTACCCGATGAATTAGGTTGTGCATATGTAGTGGTACAGCATTTATCACCTGATTTTAAAAGTATGATGGATGAATTACTCAAGAAACACACCAACTTGCCAACCCATCAAGCTACAGAGGGTGAGACCCTAGTTGCGAATACGGTTTATTTGATCCCAGCGGGCAAATTAATGCGTGTTACTGATGGCAAAATTTATTTGTCGGAATTACCACCAGATAATCGTATCAACCTACCCATCAATGAATTTTTCCGTAGTTTGGCTGAAGATTCACAAAATAAAGCCGTGGGGATTATTCTCTCTGGCACAGGTTCGGATGGTTGTCGCGGTATTCAAGCGATGAAAGAAGTTGGAGCGATGGTGATTGCGCAAGATCCTGAAGAAGCTCAGTTCAATGGTATGCCTCAGAACGCTATCAACACCGGTTCGGTTGATTTTGTCTTGAAAGTGTCTGATATGCCAAGGTATATCAAAAACTTTATTTCGCACCCTCTCACTGCAACAACGACAGATAAATTTAAGTTCCACCTGTCACAAAATACAGGACTGTTAGAGCAAATTTTAAAACTGATCCATCAACAAACTGATTTGGATTTTAAAGCTTATAAAGAATCTACAGTTTCACGTCGTATAGAACACCGAATGAGTATCAACAACAAACTCTCCTTACAAGAGTATTGGGAATACTTGCAGGAAAACGAAAAAGAAATTGAATTAGTCAAACAAGATCTCTTAATCGGTGTCACTCAGTTCTTCCGTGATAAAGAATTATGGGATAAAGTCAAAGAAGAGGTTGTCAAACCACTGGTGTTAGAAAGTACGCCCAAAGATCCAATCCGCGTCTGGTGTACCGGTTGTTCGACCGGTGAAGAAGCCTACACGATTGCAATGTTATTTGACAGCACGTTCAAAGAATTAGGTCTAGAGCGTCAAATCAAAGTCTTTGCCAGTGATATTGACCAAACCGCTGTTGCTTATGCGGCTGTCGGGATCTACCCGACTGGGATTTCGAATGAAGTACCCAGTAAATACTTGAGTAATTATTTCCACACCTTATCAGATGGCAACTATCAAGTGACCAAAGAATTGCGTTCACTAGTGGTATTGGCAACGCACAACGTGATCCAAGATCCGCCTTTCTCAAACATGGATTTGGTGAGTTGCCGCAACACGTTGATTTATTTACAAACCCCTTCTCAGCAAAAAGCAATGGCGTTTTTCCACTTCGCATTGAAGAAAAACGGGTATATGGTACTGGGTAGTGCGGAATCCCCCGGGAATTTCTCGAACTACTTCCACACCATTGATTCAAAGTTGCGTATTTATCAAAAAACGCAAGACTTGCGGATTCCTGTTTCTTCTATTACAACCCAAGGTATTCGCCGCGGAGGCTATGAGCCAAGAACGATCCCGCAATACATCGAGCGAATTAATAAGCGCACGATCAAACCGCGTAATCGTCTAATAGGCATCAAGTCATTACAAGAACGCTATATTCCGCCCACGTTTATTATCGACTCTAAACTGCAGTTGATTTACAGCTACGGTGATACATCGTTATTTACAACCAAGCTAAAACCTGGTGAAGTCACCAACGACGTTGCGGATATTCTGATCCCAGAATTGACCTCCCATGTGCTTTCTGCTGCCCATCAAGTGATCCGTGAGGATAAAGGCGTCTTGATGGAATCAGTGGTGAGTGAAACGGATTCAGAGGGTAATATAAAAAGCTATGGCTTGAATTGTTATTCCTTTACTGAAGATGACGAAGTAGAAAAATACATTGCTATTAGTTTTATTGAAGAAAATTTTGGCTCTAAAGTGGATACGGATGTCGTATACACACCTGAGGAACAAACTGAACAGCGTATTCTCGAGCTTGATACATCATTAGTGGAATGTCAGCGCATGTACCGCGAAGCGTTAGAAGACTTAGATACAACGAGTGAAGAATTACAATCAAGTAATGAAGAACTGATGGCCGCCAACGAAGAGTTGCAATCTACTAACGAAGAATTGCAATCTGTCAACGAGGAACTCTACACCGTTAACAGTGAATATCAGCAAAAAATTGTGGAGTTAACTGAAACCAATAACGATTTAGAAAACTTACTCACTGCGACTGAACTTGCAGTATTGTTCCTTGATTCTGAATTGCGCATTCGTCGTTATACTCGTCCATTAACTAACTTTTTGAACATCATGGACTTTGATCTAAATCGTCCATTTATGGACTTATCACTAAAATTTGATTTTGATGGTTTACACGAACTTATCAGCGAAGTAAACGATGGCGGTAATCCCATACACAAGGTAATGGAAACCAAAGATAATCTTCACATTGAGATATCCATTAGTCCCTATACTATTGGTAAAAACAACAACGGTGTTGTCGTTTCTTTGCGTGAAGTTAAGTAAACCAGCGCTAGAGTGACCCTTGCACATTTGATATCATAAAGGTAACTTTCGAGTTACCTTTTTTTTCTGGCCGACTCTCATCGAGGGCCAATTTTATATTTTAGGGAAGGAATATGTCACATCTTATTTGGGAGCAACGCCATCAACCTCGCACCGACATGCGCGATGGCGATCATCGCAGTGCCGCGCAACGTGACAAAGCCCGAGTAATGCATTCTGCTGCATTTAGGCGCTTACAAGCTAAGACCCAAATTCACGGCATTGGGATGAGTGATTTTTTCCGTACACGTTTAACCCATTCACTTGAGGCCGCTCAGATCGGTTCGGGGATCACGGAACAATTAGCACAAAAATATCCACATCCAGCAGAAGATATTTTAAATATTGATGGTCATTTAATTGAAACAATTTGCTTGGCCCATGATATTGGTCACCCGCCTTTTGGACACGGCGGTGAAATAGCCCTCAATTATATAATGCGTGACCACGGCGGCTTTGAGGGCAACGCACAAACGTTTCGTATCGTGAGTAGTTTAGAGCCTTATACAGCTGCCAATGGCATGAATCTTAGCCGTCGTACATTGTTAGGTTTAGTCAAGTATCCCAACTTTATTGATACTCTTAGCGGTGGTTACCCCACATGTACAGCCACTAACCCGAAGGATGTGAGAACGAATGATTTTATCCCGCCAAAAGGCTTATTTACTTGTGACAAACCCGTATTTGACTGGTTATTATCTGGCTTAGAACAACAAGATAGAGATGAGTTTATCCGAGTTGAAAACCAACCTAACGCGCATGCCCAAACACGTTACAAAAGCTTTGATTGTTCGGTAATGGAATTGGCAGATGATATTGCGTATGGTATACACGATCTTGAAGACGCGATTGTACTCAATAAAGTAACGTATGAGAGCTTTCAGCGTGAAATTGTCAAACCTATTCAAGAAAAAAATAATACCAAGTTGTCGGAACGTATCCATTCACTCGCCATAGAGTTATTTACTGCAGAAAGCTATCGTCGTAAAAACGCAATTGGGGCCTTAGTCAATAACTTCATTACCGCCATTGAGATTGTCCGCTTAGAAAAGTTTAAAGCGAGCTTGCTTGACTATCAGGCTCAGTTGCCAGCAGCGAATATGGCTGATTTGCAATTATTTAAAAACTTTGTCCGCAATTATGTGATTAACACAACGGAAGTCCAAATCATGGAATACAAAGGTCAGCAAATCGTAATGGAATTGTGTAAAGCGTTCAGTGCAGACCCTGAACGTTTACTGCCAATCAATACCCTTACTCGTTGGCGTAAAGCCCAAGAAAATAACTTAGGCCAACGTGTTATTGCGGATTATATCGCAGGTATGACCGATGAATTTGCCACCCGAATGCATCGCAACTTGTTTCTCAGTGTGTGACCAAACGTTGTTATGAACGCATCGCTGATAGTGACATTATTTTAACCAAATCAGTAAAAAAACATTGACTGTTTAAATATACAGTACTATATTCTAAGCACTGTTTATTTATACAGCTTTGTTTTGAGGTTTTATTATGTCACTTGCTGCGTTTAATCACCTAACCGAATCATGTCAATTAGAACACTTACACCAAGTATCAGCATCAAATGATACATGGTATAGCTATCCACCCAAAGCAAAACAAGTAAAAGGTTGGACATATTTACTCAGTGATATCATGACTTTCAAACAACATGATTATGCTATCCGTCTGCACAAGCCATTAAAGGACGATATGTTTCATCAATGTGCAAAAATCATCTGCTCGGGTAAAGTCAGTGAGTTGTATATTGAAAATCACGAGTTTGACGTATCAGAAACCAAGCAACTGGCATTGCTCGCTAAGAGCAAAGAAGTTAATGTTGTGTTGTTAACAGTAGAACGTTCGCCGTTGCAACGCTCAGCAAATACATGGCTACACTAAATCGCATTAACTCTAGGAACTAGGCTGGAATAGCACGTTCTGTCCACGACACACCATCGTCTATCGCTAAATACCGTTGATGGGGTTCCGTTAATTGTAAATAGTCGACTTGATTGACTTGAAAGGCTAACACAACAAAATTTGCTGGTGGTGTTGACTTATCCCCTTCTGCTAGCCATGACTCAGGTGCCTGGGCAAAGAAAGACAGCCTAGCAGACTCAGATATGTTCTGCCAAACGTTGATTCTGCTCGCTTGCTCAAAAGCATTCCCATCTTGAATGGTTGCTTGGACAGATAAGCGATATTGTTCTCTGGTTTTAGCAAAATACCAACAAATCTGTGCATCGGCATGACGTCGCAGACTATCTACTTTTGCACAATTGGCCTCTGAGATACACCAAAAAGTATTGCTGTTAGGCGCAAATCCGCGAAACACTACAGTGCGATTCTGTACCCCATGCTCATTGCAATACGTTGCCAACTGAAAATATTTAGCTTCTGCTTTACTGCGGTGCAAATGTAAAGAACGAGCTAAGCGTTGACGCCAAGTGGGTAAAACAAAATCATCCGTTTTAGGAAGCGTCATTATACCGAGGCCCGTGGTATATGCTTGAACAAGCGATAAAAGTTATTGGTCGTGGCTGTAGCAAGTTCTTCGACCGTTATGCCACGCAGTTTCGCGATAAACTCCCCTACTTCTACCACATAACCAGGTTGATTCGGTTTGCCTCGATAAGGCACAGGCGCCAACCAAGGTGAATCGGTTTCGATTAGCAAACGGTCGAGTGGAATAGCTTGTGCCACCTGTTGTAATTCTTTAGCAGAGTTGAACGTGACTATACCAGATAAAGAAATATACAGTCCCAACTCTAAAGCTTGTTCGGCCATTTCCAAAGATTCCGTAAAGCAATGTAACACCCCACTGGTATTAGCCTGCCCATGATCTTTGAGTAAGGCTATGGTATCTTCACGCGCAGCTCGGGTGTGAATGATCAAAGGCTTGTCCACTTCTGCAGCAACGCGAATATGATCAATAAAACTCGCCTGTTGTACAGCAATGGTATCAGTCGAATGGTAATAATCTAGACCGGTTTCGCCAATAGCAACCACGTCTGCTCGACGACCATAGTGCAATAATGTTGCATAATCTGTCATATCTTCGTGATAACACGGATGCACACCACAGCTAACTGACACGTTTTGAAAATGTGCCACCTGCTCTAACATCTTCGGAAAATCCCGGACATTGATCGCAACACATAACATGTGTTCAACACCCCGTTGTTGGGCAAATTGCACAGCTTGAGCCAAAGCTTCTGGTGTATCGGAAATTTTATCTAGGTGACAATGAGAATCTACAAACATCTTTTACTCAATTACTCTGTGAAAGGGGTTAACACCTGTGCTAACAGTAAGGCTTTATTGGTCCCTGCGTGATGCATTTTTGGCGTGAGAGCAATCACATGCTCCAAGCGCACTTTGATCATACGTTGTTGGTGTGGTTCTGGAACAGTTTGCGCCTTACGTAACCATTGTTGTTGCAGCCAACGCAGACAATTTTGCACATCGGACTGCCATTTTAAGCCAAAATCTAAAGCTGTGATGGATTGTGCTTCCAAAGCAGCAAAGTCATCACAAAACTCTTGGTAAGATAAGCTATCCGGTTCAGATAAAGCGTGTAACACGCTAAATGGTGCATGTTGATAAGCGTTGATGGTCGCTTCATCCACAACCAAATCATGCTCCTGGCGCAACCATGCTTGAATAGCGGGAGTGCTTGGCAGTGTTAAGGTATGCTTTTCGCAACGACTTAAAATAGTGGGTAATACTCGTCCAGAACTGGTAGACAAGACTAAATACGTTTGTTGATTGGGTTCTTCGAGTGTTTTAAGTAAGGCATTAGCGGCTGACTCAGTCATCGTATCAGCATCATGGATCAGAAGCACTTTGGTATGGCTCAGTTGCGCATGGGTGTGCAATTTTTCGATACCTTGTCGAATATCATCTACGCCAATTTGCTTCTCACTCTGAATCACATAATGGTCTGGATGCGTACCTGCAGAAAATAACAGACAACTTTGACAGTGATCACAAGCCTGATGCGCATTGTGACATAAGATATGCTGCGCCAAATCCACGAGTAATTGTTGCTTGCCGATCCCGCGAGGGCCATTGAGTAATAACGCATGGTGACATTGACCTGCGTTTAGCCTGGCGACAAATTGTTCCACTATAGGCGCAAACCAACTCAACATGATTGTGCCTCAAGAAACACAGCCAACGCTTGGGCTACGTCGGCTTGAACAGCAGCCATCTCTTGTTCAGCATTCACAAGTACACTATTGTGTGCGTGTTCTTTGACCAGTGTAAGATACATATCTCGACAGCGAGTGAAAAATGCATCACCCGCTAATTCTATGCGGTCGAGTTCTCCACGTTTGGCCGCGCGTGCGAGTCCAATTGCAGGATCGAGATCAAGATATAGGGTAAAATCTGGCTTGAAATCGCCCATAGTCAAATTTTTTAATGCGGCTAAATGCGCTAATGGTACCTGTCTTCCTCCACCTTGATAAGCGATTGAGGACCAGTCGTGGCGATCAGCCACTACCCACGTTCCTGCCTCTAGAGCAGGCTTGATTACTGTGCTGACCAGTTGACTGCGAGCCGCGTACATCAAAAGTAATTCTGTCGCCTGAGCGATATCCTCTTCCCAGTCATGTTTGACGCATTCACGAATCGCTTCAGCCATTGGCGTGCCACCGGGTTCACGAGTACATAAATATGGAATGTTGTGGGCAGTTAACAAGGACTCTATTACTCCCAAGGCCGAGCTTTTACCCGCTCCTTCCAAGCCTTCTATAACGATGAATTTACCCCTCATATTTACCCTACTCTTATTCATTATGGTTGTTGTCGTAGTTGATATGTTTGCACCGCGCGATTGTGCTCAGCTAAGGTGTGTGAAAACACATGGCTACCATCGCCTTTTGCCACAAAATAAAGTGCATCAGTGGGCGCTGGTTGTAGCACTGCCTGCAAACTTGCCAAACTTGGATTGGCAATGGGTGTGGGCGGCAAACCCTTTATTACATAAGTATTATAAGGGGTTTTACCGCGTAAGTCAGCATAGGTAATGTCACCATTAAACGCAGGCCCAATTCCGTAAATGATGGTTGGATCGGTTTGTAATCGCATCTTTTTTTGTAAGCGATTGAAAAACACGCCCGCAATGATTGGGCGTTCATCTGCTTGTCCCGTTTCTTTTTCTACAATAGAAGCCAAGGTGAGTAAGGCATGGTTGTCTTTGAGTAACGCAGAACGAGGCGTTTCTGCTAACAAGGTCTGCAACTGAGTTTGTTGACGCTGAGCTGCTTGCTTTAAGATACCCGAGGCGCTGGCAAGATGGGAATAACGATAGGTCTCAGGTGCAAAATACCCCTCGGTTAGGACCTCTCCATCATCCGTTACATATCGATACGTCTGGGGATCATAAGTCACATCTATGCTAATGGTTTGCGTGGCAGCCATTTGTGCAAGCCACTGCCACGTGGTTTTCCCTTCTACCAACGTTATACTGTGCTCGGTAACAGCACCAGCATACAAATCATTAAACAAGTCTAATAAGGTCATTGGTGACCTAAGTGTATACCAGCCAGACTTAATGCGATCTAATTTGGGATTAGAGCGCAACCACCAGCGATACCAGATATTCGGCTGAATATGGCCCTTCTCGACAAGTTCACGCATCACGCTCTGAGCTGTGCTACCTTTGCTGACGTCTAAATAGGTAGGGGAAGTTGTGTTGATGATAGTCTTAGTAGGTACGGCACTAATAGACCAAAAAACAAATAACAAACCAACTGTAATGAATAATATGACACCCAAACCAAATTTGAGTAGATGAGAGCGCATCTAAACCTCAGTGTTTTATAATTGTGCTGTGAATGATGCTAACGCAGTTTGTACCGAGGTACAATGTGTTGGAGTAAAATGAATCGTTCCGTCGTGAGTTGTCGGTCCAGACTGGATGCGTTCACCGAGTATGATTTTTTGCACAGGTATAATTCCACGTACCGCATTGCAGAGGAACATAGCATCCGCAGTATCCAAAACGTCGAGACAATATTTTCCTACGGTATAAGCCTGCCCGGTTTGCGCAAACATCGCTAAAATAGCTTGTCGGCATACACCAGATACACCGGCAGTATCTAATTCTGGTGTATACCAAGTGTCACCACAACGCCAAAATACATTTGCCGAGGTCGTTTCAAGCAAATATCCAGCGCTGTCAAGACAAAGTACATCATCCACACCACTCAATTCAGCTTGGCGTTTGAATAAAATTTGTTCGAGACGATTACTGTGTTTGATCCCTGCTAAGAGTGGCTGGCTAGCAAGGAAACCACTGGCTACACCTAAGGTCACTGGTAAAGAATTTAACTCTGGTAAAGGGTGAGTGGTAATAGTTACACTAGGCGCACTGACACCTTGTGTCGCATAACCACGCCCGCCCTGTCCGCGACTGACATGCACTTTGATAACGCCAGCTTGTAAATTACGTTGAACAGTCTGTAATTCAACTAGAAGAGCTTGCCAGTCACTCTCAGCCAAGCTGATCCCAAGGGCTTGGGTATCAGCTTGTAAACGCTGCCAATGGTAATCCCACAGCATGATAATGTGGTTGACACACCGCATGGTGGTGAAACACCCGTCACCATAGTTGAATGCGCGATCCGCATACACACTATCAGGCAGAGCGTTTATGGAGATAGTCATCACATTATCTTTTTGAACAACAAACTACCATTAGTACCACCAAAGCCAAATGAATTACACAATGCATAATCAGCACTAAAAGCTTGTGCTTTGTGAGGTACCAAATTCAGATCACATCCTTCACCAGGATTATCCAAGTTGATAGTCGGAGGTGCTAATTGATCTTGCAATGCTTTGATCGTAAAAATAGCTTCTACGGAACCGGCTGCACCCAACAAATGTCCAATCATAGATTTAGTTGAGCTCACTAGTACATTATTAGCATGTTCACCGAAGATAGCACGCACCGCAGAGATTTCAGCTATATCACCCGCAGGTGTCGATGTACCGTGGGCATTAATGTAACCCACTAACTCCGGCGCAATGGCTGCATCATTTAATGCGTTTTGCATCGCATCGGCTGCACCTTCGCCATTTTCAGGTGGTGACGTCATATGATACGCATCACCAGACATACCAAAACCCGCTAATTCGGCATAGATTTTTGCACCTCGAGCCACTGCGTGTTCATATTCTTCTAACACAACCACACCTGCGCCCTCGCCCATCACAAAACCATCACGTGCTGCATCCCAAGGACGAGATGCACCTTGTGGATTATCATTATTGGTCGATAACGCTCGGGCTGAGCCAAAGCCGGCAATAGCCAGTGGCGTAATGGTCGACTCAGCACCACCCACCACCATCACATCGGCATCACCATATGAGATAGCCCGCGCACCAATACCAATATTGTGTACGCCTGTGGTACAGGCTGTAACAACGTTTAAGTTAGGCCCCTTCATACCACGCATGATCGATAAAAAACCTGACACCATGTTCGTAATCGTTGAAGGAACAAAGAAAGGTGACACGCGACGAGGACCTGAATTGATCATTTTGGTATGATTTTCTTCAATCAATGGCAAGCCACCAATGCCTGAGCCGATTGCGACGCCAACGCGTTTTGCGTTGCTATCGTCAATGGTCAATCCACAATCGTCTAAAGCTTGAATACCAGCAGCAATACCTAATTGAATGAAACGATCCATTTTTTTCGTTTCTTTTTTGTCAATATAAGCGGTCGCATCAAAATCTTTTACTTCAGCGGCAATTTTGGTACCAAAATCACTGGTATCAAAATAGGTAATCTCACCTACACCTGATACCCCTGCTTTAATATTGTCCCAGGTTGATTCAACATCATTACCGACTGGGGAAATACAACCTAAACCGGTTACCACAACACGACGTTTAGTCACATAACTCTCCTAGTTCAAAACGTAGAAACAAAAAACGGCCCGTGTAGAGCCGTTTGGTCAAGCTAACGGGGCTTATGCGTCGTTATTAGCATTGATGTAATCAATCGCAGATTGAACCGTCGTGATTTTCTCTGCTTCTTCGTCTGGGATCTCTGTATCGAACTCATCTTCAAGAGCCATAACTAACTCAACAGTATCAAGAGAATCAGCGCCAAGGTCATCTACAAATGATGCTTCTGATTTCACTTCTTCTTCTTTAACACCTAATTGCTCGATGATAATTTTCTTTACGCGTTCTTCAATATTACTCATTTTTATATTCCCTAATTGGATGGAAAAAATTTTAGATATTCTATTTTGCTATGGCGTTGCATGCAAGTATCATTTACGTTGTTA